>CAKTTT010000182.1 GCA_934615635.1 uncultured Eubacteriales bacterium
GTCCAGGTAAGACTCTCCCAGGGAAAGGAGGGCGCCGGCCTGCTCCAGCCGGTCCGCAGCGTCGCCCAACTGCTCTCTCGTTCGTTTATCGCAGGCGGTCACCCTGGCGCCAAGCCCCAGCAACTGCAGTACCACCGGCGTATTGTTGTGGCCGATTCCGCACACCGCGATCCTTTTGCCGGCAAGCCCTTTCAAAAAAGCCTGCACCTTGTCGGTTTTATCCACGATATTGGTGTCGTTTCGATCTGTCATCCGTTTCGCACGCTTCCTTCCGACCTATCCTACTCTTCCTGCTCTGCCAAAGCGGCTTGCCCTCGCCTGGAGGAAAAACCGGCTTTCGGCTTTATATATTATACTGACGAAACTGGAAAATATCAACAATCGGATGTAAAATCTTGCCTTTCTCTCCCCCTTCTCCCCTTTTATCGGAAAGGCCGCTTGACAAATTGTATGAACAGCTTGTGTTCGCCGCCGTCAAATGGTAAAATGGTATCGATTGAAAAGTATAGCGGCCAGGCATTTGAGAGGAGGAGGATCCATGGCGAAATTCGAGCAGACCCTCAGCGGAAACTTCGATGAAATCCTGCAAACAATCGAGGAGGGCATCCTAGACGGCAGCCGATCCGCCTCCCTGGAAGAATCCAGCGACTTCCGCAGTGGCGATGCGCGATGCAGCGTGCGGGTTTTCGAACGATACAGCTATATGGGCGGCAATCGCGTGAGCCTGAACGTCGTTTTATTCCAGAACGGCCGTGACGGGATTCATCTGTCCGCCATCACTTCCGGAGGCAGCCAGGCGATGTTTTTCAAAATCAACACCTGGGGTGAAGAGGCTTTCCTCGATAAACTGAAGGAAATCCTATAGCCGCGCTTATTGATCTTCCCGATTTCGTTAACTTTTTATAAACGTTGGGCGAATAAGTTGCAGATCAAGATGAAAAAAGGTACAATATAAAATAACGATCAAGCGCCGTTGAAGCGGCGTTTTGTCTGGTTTGGCGGCACTGCGGCGGCAGCCTCGGGCTTTCAAATAACAGGAGGCACATTATGTTTTTTTATGAAGGTTACACCTGCCCCGTCTGTAAACGGGAATTCAAGGAAACAGACGATATTGTCGCCTGTCCGAAATGCGGCGCGCCCCATCACCGGGAATGCTGGAAGCTGGAGGGACACTGTCACTATGCGGAGGACCACGATACTCCCCGGCAGTGGAAGCGGCCGGAGGAGGCCGCCCCCGTGGCTTCGGATCCGGCCGGCCCCGCCGCCCCGTCGCACCCGACGGGAAAAATATGCCCTCACTGCGGCCAGCAGAACACGGAATTCGCGGAGTTCTGCTCCCGCTGCGGCCAAGAGCTTCCCGCCTCGGACTGGACCAGCTCCCCGCCCTCCGGCGGAAATCCCTATCAGGCGCCGCCCAGCCAGCCCCCTTACGGCGGACAGGCTCCTTACGGCGGCGCGCAGCCTCCTTATGGCCAGCAGGTTCCGCCTTACGGCCGTCCGGGCGGATATGGGGAATATACCCCCTTTCGTATGCCGGTTTTCGATCCCTACGGCGGGGTTCCTCATGAGGAAACAATCGAGGACGTCAGCGCAGAGGATCTGGTGACCTTCACCGGCTCCAACTCCGCTTATTACCTGCCGAAATTCTACAAAATGTCCCGCGGTGGCTCCAAATGCGTGTGGAACTGGGCTTCCTTTTTCCTCACGCCCTATTGGCTTCTCTACCGGAAGAATTTCCTGTCCGGCATACTGGTGCTGCTGTTTTATATCGGTAAAACCATTGTTAACGGCTTCATCCTATACGGCACCATCATTCCCAGCATCGCGGACGCTTCCGGCAGCTATACCATCGGCGCGCTGCAGAATGCGCTGATGAGCGGGGACTTCACCATTTATGTGTGGATCCTCTTCCTCGGTTCCATCGCGGATCTGCTGATCCGCCTCCTTTTCGGGCTGATGGGTAATTATCTCTATCTGCGCACGGCGGTTTCCCGCATAAAGAAGCTGCGGCAGAAAAACAGCGGCAATTACCGCCAGAACCTGATGGCGGCCGGCGGGGTTTCCTTCATGTTTGGTGCCGTTTCCTATGCGGTTTTGACCTTCGCCAATCTTATCGTCAATTTCTTCTATATATAGAACTGCGCCATGGCGCAAGAATGGACGGTTCTTTATGCTGGATTTCCAAAACCTCGATTGTCCCGTCTGCCACCGGCGGTTTACCGGTCAGGACGATATCGTCGTTTGTCCGATCTGCGGCGCGCCCCATCATCGGGAATGCTGGAAACGGAAAGGGCATTGCGCCTATGAGAAAAAGCATGGAACGGCGGAGCAATGGCGGCGCCCGGTGGAAAAATCGGACGAGGGGGCGCTGGTTTGCGGCAACTGCGGCCACGTCAACGAGCCCAATGCCGTTGTGTGTGGGAAATGCGGCCGCACACTGGAGATGGAACTGCCGCCTTCTCCAAGCGAACAGCAGCCGCCGGTGGACGCAGGGGTTTTCTATTCTCAGTTCAGCCCTTATGTAGGCATTGCGCCGGATAGTAGCATGGATGGGCAGCCGGTGATGGATATTGCCACATTTGTGGGACCAAACGCCGCTTATTATATGGCTCGTTTTCACTTCCTGCGGCTGCAACGCACCAAGATGAGCTGGAACTGGGCGGCGGCCTTTTTTCCCGTGGAGTGGCTGCTTTACCGCAAAATGAACCGTCCCTTTTGGATCGTGCTTGCGCTTTCCTTGGTGCTCGCTCTCCCCTATTTACTGCTGACCTTTCTGACCCTGCGCGCCGTTATAGCCGATCCGGCGCTGATGGAGACTTTTTTAGCCTCCTATGCGCTGCCTGCCGATGTCTGCCCGCCGGTTCTTGTTTTTCTGGCGAATATCGGTTCGGTGCTTTCGCTGGTCCTCCGGGTGATCATGGCTTTTTTGGCCAATCATCTCTACAGCCGGTATGTTTTCCGCTCCATTGAAAAAATCCGTGCGGAATGTACGGGAGACAGGCTTTATTATCGCTTCGTCTTGTCCCGGAAAGGCGGAACCAGCCCCCTTCGGGTGGTGCTGTTCTATGGGGCGGTTTTTGTTTTGACCATAGCGGCGGCTTTTCTGCTGGCTGTCGTTCTGTTTCCCTGACAAATTATGAGAGGTGTGTTTCATCGGTGAAATTTCAGAAAGTTAGAAAAGCGGTTATTCCTGCGGCGGGGCTGGGTACCCGGGTGCTGCCCATTACTAAGGCGCTTCCCAAGGAAATGCTTCCCATTGTGGACAAGCCCGCCATCCAATATATTGTGGAAGAAGCCGTCCAGGCGGGGATCGAGGATATCCTGATTATCACCAACCGGGGTAAGGATATTATTGAGGATCATTTTGATCACGCGGTGGAGCTGGAAGAACGCCTGGAGGCCACGGGTAAAACGGCGCTGCTGGAACAGGTGAACAAAAGCTCTCGTCTGGCCAATATCTTTTTCATCCGGCAGAAGGAAACCAAGGGCCTTGGCCACGCGGTCAACTGCGCCCGCTCCTTTATCGGCAACGAACCCTTTGCGGTTCTGTACGGGGATGACGTGATCATCGGAGAGGATCCCGCCTGCGGCCAGCTCTGCCGGGCTTATGAGGAGTTCGGCCGGGGTGTGGTGGGCATCAAGGAGGTGCCGGCGGCGGATATCGGCAAATACAGCTCCCTGAAGGTGGAGCCTATGCGGGACAATCTCTATAAGGTGACCGATATGGTGGAAAAACCGACGCCGGACAAGGTCCTCTCCCTGTTTTCCATTTTGGGCCGCTGCGTGCTGCCTCCGGACATTTTCGATATCCTGGACCGTACGGCTCCCGGAGCGGGCGGAGAAATTCAATTAACCGATGCCATGCTGGTTCTGGCCCGCGAGGGCGGGATGACCGGCGTGGACTTCACCGGCAAGCGGTATGATATGGGCAACAAGCTGGGGATTCTGCAGGCGACCTGCGAGGTGGCGCTGCAGCACCCGGAGGTAAAGGATGGTTTCAGGGAATATCTGAAAGAGCTGGCAAAGACACTGTGAGGAAGCAGTGAGAAAAGGATAAGGAAAAGGGACTGGTGCTTTACCGCATCGGTCCCTTTCTGTCCCATCGATGAAGAACAGCCATGGCCCTATGGAGGCGACGGCTGTTCCGTTTTAAGACTCTTCTTATTTCCCTATATCCATAACAGCGCCGATAAAAATGGGCAGCCCCGTTCCGTTTTCCAGGATCATATAAACAAAGGGACGATCCAGCTTGACGGTATGCGCCAGCATTTCCACACCTTCAGAGACAATCTCCACCTTGGTGGCCGCTCCGGCCTTGGTTCCCCGCTCATCCACGGTAATAAAGGTTTTATGCAGTACTTGACCGATGGAAAGGTTGTGATCGGCCCCACCACTTTCTGTATTATCGTCGGATGCATGACCCAGCCGGGAGAAGTCCGCCCACATCCTGTCAAAGGCCGTCGGCATTCCCAGTTCCCGGAGGGCGTCGTTCATCTCCACCGTGTACGCATAACTGAATTTGGGCAGTATCGCTTCGACGCCCTCTGCCTCGGCGTTTTTTATCACCGCCAGCAGTCCCTCCCCGCTGAGAGAAGCGATGTACTCCTCGATGGGGACCTCCTCATTGGGCAGCAAGGCGGCAAAGCTGTAATGGCCGCCCTTGTAA
>CAKTTT010000183.1 GCA_934615635.1 uncultured Eubacteriales bacterium
CATTGAAAGAGGTCTTGCCGCGGGCAGCCATCATATTTGTGATTTTCGCCATCCTTACCGGCCTCGTCTATACCGGCGTCTTGACCGGTATCGGTCAACTGATTTTCCCGAACCAGGCGAACGGCAGCATCATTGAAATCGACGGCAAAAAATACGGCAGCGCCCTGCTGGGACAGCAATACACCGATGAGGCCCATATGTGGGGACGGATTATGAATATAGACGTTTCTACTTATACCGACGAGGAGGGCAACCCTCTGCTGTATGCCGGCCCCTCCAACAAGACCCCGGCCGGCGAGGAGCTGGAAGCCCTGGTGGCCGAGCGGGTGGAAAAGCTCCGTGCGGCCAATCCGGATATGGAGGAGGCAGCCATACCGGTGGATCTGGTCACCTGTTCCGGCAGCGGCTTGGATCCGCACATCTCCCCCGCGGCCGCCGAATATCAGGTGGCGCGGCTCGCCAAGGCCAACGATAGGACGGAGGAGGAGATCCGTGCTATCATCAAACAATGCACCGACGGCAAATTTCTCGGCATCTTCGGTGAAGAAACCGTCAATGTGCTAGAGTTCAACCTCCGGCTGGACGGAATATTGAAATAAACCCTTCCCATCTCCCGGCGTCCCCGCAGCGTTACTGGATCGGCCAGCGGCTGCGGGGCGCTTTTTTGTTAGGCGGGCTTGTTTTCTCACAGGGTTCTCACACCGGAACGGGTATCCTCACACCCCTCTCACAGAATAGCTGCTATGATGAGGGTGTTGAAAGAAACCGGAGTTTCGAGGAGGAACCTGATATGAACAGAAATACGACTGCTGCCGTTAAGACCCTTCCGCTTTGCGATGTGATCTGGCGGCTGATAGAAAACGGCGCCCTGGTTAAGGCCGAGGAGGTAGCGGCCAAGGCCATGGGCGAATACCCGCATTCTCCCGAGCCGCACAACCTGATGGGAATCGTTCTGGAGAAGGAAAACGAGCATGTGGAAGCCATGAAGCATTTTCGCGCCGCCTGGGCGCTGGATCCCACCTATCTTCCCGCGCGGGTGAACATGGAGCAATATGCCGGCTTTTCCACCGTTGGGCGCATCGATGCCTATGATGAAAGCGACTGCCCGGGTGAGGATATCAAGACGCAGGAAACCGCCGAAATAGCCTGCGATCCCCGTGGAATCAGCCGCATTTTCAAGAGGAAACAGACGGCTTCATTTGCCGGATCCCATATGCAAGAATAGGCCGTCACGGCGTTCCTGCTGGGTTCTCCCGGCGGCGCCGGGTTTCCGCTCCTTTTTCCGCTGTTTTTTGTCTGCAACACGAGAAATGTCCGGAAGGCAAGAGAGCGAAGTCCTTTCTCATTCCCAGCCGCCGGGAGTTCACGGCCGCGCGCTCCGTTCCGAGGGACACGGGGCGCTTTTTCCATGAAGCGTTGAAATTTCGGGTGCTTTTGGATATACTGGAAGCATATCTTTCGCTGAACCAGGGCATGGCGACGCCGTGCCAAAACCGACGGCGGAAAAGCGGAAGATTAACCGCCCATGTGGCGAGGAAAACGCTATCTTCGGCGCGCGTGAGGGAGCCCGGAAGGGAACGGAAAACCGGCGGACAAGCGCCGACATTGGAATAGGAAAGGGGAGGGGAAGGAATGCATAAAGAGCAGAAGCGGCTGCCGTTCCGCCGTCTATACAACGCGCTGCTGAGTCTCGCCTTGATGGCGGCGGCCACCTTGATCGGCCTTTTGTTTCGGGCGGTGGGATTCCCAGAAACCAACATCGTCATCGTCTATCTGCTGGCGGTGCTGCTGTGCGCCCGGTTGACCACCGGGTTCGCTTACGGATTGGCGGTTTCGGTGCTGGCCACGGTCGCCTTCAATTTCTTCTTTACCGCGCCCTATCATTCCCTGCAGGTATATGACGCCAGCTACTGGGTGACCTTCGTCATCATGACGGTGGTGGCTCTCCTCACCAGCGCCCTGACCTCCCGTGTCAAAAAAAGCGTGCAGGAGGCCGCCCGGCGGGAACAGGAGACTCAGGCCCTTTACGCCCTGACCAGCCGTTTGTCGGAAACAGAGGGGACCGCCGCCATCGCCCGGGTGACCATCCAAAGCCTCCGCGAGGTGTTTGGATTAAGTGCTGTAATCGTTTGGTTTGAGGATGCCGCCGGGCCGGAGGAGTCTCTGACGCGGCGGCTGAAGGAAGCGGGCGGCGAGGCGCTGATAGACGGCGGCCGCTCTCTATGGCCGATTACCGGCCGCGAAAGCCTGCTGGGCGTTTTACAGGTGCCGGCGGAGGAAGGAATGCTGCTGGAGAAAAGCCAAAAGAAGCTGCTGCGAGCCATGCTGGAGTGTACGGCGCTTGCCGTGGACCGGTTCCGCGCCACCCGGGAGCAGCTACGGTATCGGGAAGAGTCGGAGCAGGAACGGTATCGGGGCAACTTGCTGCGGGCGATTTCTCACGATTTGCGCACGCCGCTGTCCGGCATCATGGGGACCAGCGAGATGATCCGGGATATGTCCGAGAAGGAGGATCCGCGCCGCGAGCTGGCTCAGGGGATATGGGAGGACGCCGATTGGCTTCATTCCCTGGTGGAAAACATTCTGAATCTGACCAGGCTGGAGGAGGGGCGGCTGGTGCTGCAAAAGCAGCCGGAGGCGGTGGAGGAAATCATCGGCAACGCGCTGGAGCATATCGCCAAACGGACGCCGGAACGGGAAATCGGCGTGGATATTCCGGATGAGCTGCTGCTTGTGCCCATGGACGCCCGGCTGATCGTCCAGGTGCTGGTCAATTTGCTGGACAATGCGATCAAGCATACGGCAGCGGAGCGGGAGATCCGCATCGCGGTACAGCGGGAAGGAACCGACGCGGTTTTCCGCGTAAGCGACCGGGGCGAGGGAATTGCTCCGGCGGATCTGCCCCACATTTTCAAAATGTTCTATACCTCTCAGCACAACCGGGCCGACGCCAAACGGGGAATCGGTTTGGGGCTGGCCATTTGCGACGCCATCGTCGGGGCGCATGGCGGAACCATTCAGGCGGAGAATCGTGCGGGCGGCGGAGCCGTATTCCGCTTCACTTTACCCATGGAGGCGAGGGAGCATGAGTAATCTGGGAGAAACCATTCTGGTTGTCGAGGACGACCCGCAGATTCGGAACTTCATCGGCTTTACGCTGCGCAGCGAGGGATATGCTCACGAAACCGCCGCCAACGGCAAATCCGCTATGCAGGCGATGGTTTCCAAGCCCATCGATTTGATGCTGCTGGATCTGGGGCTGCCGGATGTGGACGGCATGGAGATCATCCAAAAAGTGCGGGAGTGGTCGGAGATCCCCATTATTGTGGTGTCGGCCCGGGACCAGGATAAAGAGAAGGCGCTGGCGTTGGACATGGGGGCCGACGATTATCTGACAAAACCCTTTTCTTCCACTGAGCTGTTGGCACGCATCCGGGTGGCGCTGCGGCATATGTATAAACAGGGCGGCGGCAAGACCCAGACCCTGTTCCAGATCGGGGAACTCCAGTTGGATGCGGAAAAGCGCCGGGTATTTCTCCGGGGAGAGGAGCTTCACGTCACCCCGATGGAATATTCTCTGCTGTCTCTGCTGTTCAGGAATCAAGGGAAGGTGCTGACCACCGCAGTCATCATCCGGGAAATATGGGGCCCCGGATACGGAAACGATACCCAGGCGCTCCGGGCGCTTATGGCCGGATTGCGCCGGAAGCTGGAAAAAAATCCCGCCAAGCCGCGGTATATCCTCACGGAAATCGGCGTGGGATACCGGCTGGCGGACGAGTAACGGATTTCTTTATGCAATCTTAATGCGGCGGAGGATATGCAAACGTCATCTTTATCCCATTTGTTTTACAATAAGATTCGATACGAATTCAGAAGGCGGGAAATTCTATGGACGAAACGCGTCTCGATCCCGACGAACTGCTCCGGGTCATCCATCATGAGGAGAGAAGCAAGGACCGGGGGCACCTATACATCTTTTTTGGATATGCGGCCGGAGTGGGGAAAACCTATGCCATGCTGACGGCGGCCCACGCGGCCAAGCGGCAGGGGATCGATGTGGTGGCGGGATATGTGGAGCCGCATATGCGGCCTCAGACCACAGAGCTGCTGGAGGGGCTGGAGAGGCTGCCGGTAAGGGAATATCCCCACAACCATATTACTCTGCGGGAATTCGATTTGGAGGCGGCGCTGCAGCGAAATCCCCGGCTGATCCTGGTGGACGAGCTGGCCCACACCAACGCGGAGGGCTGCCGGCATGAAAAGCGATACCAGGATGTGGAGGAGCTGCTGGCTGCGGGCATCGATGTTTACACCACGGTAAACGTCCAGCATATCGAGAGCCTCAACAACATGGTGGCGTCCATTACCGGCGTGATTGTGCGGGAACGGATCCCGGACAAGGTGTTTGATAACGCCTATCAGGTCAAGCTGGTGGATATCGAGCCCCGGGAACTGCTGGACCGGCTGAATGAGGGGAAGATCTATCGGGGGCTCCAGGCGCATCAGGCGGCCGCCAACTTCTTCACCGTGGAGAATCTGACCGCTTTGCGGGAGATTGCGTTGCGGCGATGTGCCGACCGGGTGAATAAACTGTCGGAGAACGCCCGAATCAAAAGCAAAAGCGAGTATTACACCGACGAGCATATTC
>CAKTTT010000184.1 GCA_934615635.1 uncultured Eubacteriales bacterium
ACACGTCCTTGCGCAGGGCCTTCACCGTCTCCCGGGCGATGACCTTGCCGCCGATGGCCGCCTGAATCGGCACCTCGAACAGCTGGCGGGGGATGTTCTCCTTGAGCTTCTCGCACATCCGGCGCGCCCGGGGATAGGCGCTGCCCGCGTAAACGATGAAGGAGAGGGCGTCCACCATCTCCCCGTTCAGCAGGATATCCAGCTTCACCAGTTCCGAGGGCACATAATCCTTGAGCTCGTAGTCGAAGCTGGCGTACCCTTTGGTGCGGGATTTCAGCGCGTCGAAGAAATCGTACACGATCTCGTTGAGAGGAAGCTGATAATGGATGTCCACCCGGGTGGGCTCCAGATATTTCATGTCGATGAATACACCCCGCCGCTCCTGGCACAGCTCCATGATATTCCCCACATATTCCGTCGGGGAAAGGATATGGGCCTCGGCGATGGGCTCCTCCGCCTTGGCGATGCTGCCCGGATCGGGGTAGTTGGTGGGATTGTCGATCATCAGCACGCTGCCGTCGTTGAGGGTGATGCGGTAGATGACGCTGGGGGCGGTGGTGATCAGATCCAGATCATACTCCCGCTCCAGCCGTTCCTGGATGATCTCCATATGCAGCAGGCCGAGAAAACCGCAGCGGAAACCGAAGCCCAGAGCCACCGAGGTCTCCGGCTCATAGGTCAGGGAAGCGTCGTTGAGCTGCAACCGCTCCAGTGCCTCCCGCAGATCCTGATAATGGGCGCCGTCGGCGGGAAAGATGCCGCAGAACACCATGGGGTTCACCTTGCGGTAGCCGGGGAGGGGCTTGTCCGCCGGCCGGTCAGCCAGCGTGACGGTATCCCCGACCCGGGCCTCGCTCACCGTCTTGATGGAGGCCGCGATATAGCCCACCTGTCCCGCCTTCAGGGAGTCGCAGGGCTCCAGCCTGCCGGGCCGCATAATGCCCAGCTCCACCACCTCGAACTGGGCGCCGGTGGCCATCATCCGAATGGTGTCCCCCGCGCACAGCCGCCCCTCCTTGACCCGGATGTAAACGATAACCCCCTTGTAGCTGTCATAATAGCTGTCGAATACCAGCGCCTGGAGAGGCTGCTCCTCATCGCCGCCCGGCGCGGGGATATACCGCACCACCGCCTCCAGCACCTCCTCGATGCCGATCCCCTGCTTGGCGGAGATCAGCGGCGCGTGGGAGGCGTCGATGCCGATAATATCCTCGATCTCTCCCCGCACCCGCTCCGGGTCCGCGGAGGGCAGATCAATCTTGTTGATCACCGGTACGATTTCCAGACCGTGCTCCACCGCCAGATAGGTGTTGGCCAGCGTCTGGGCCTCGATGCCCTGGGAAGCGTCCACCACCAGCAGCGCCCCCTCGCAGGCCGCCAGCGACCGGGATACCTCATAGTTGAAATCCACATGTCCCGGGGTATCGATAAGATTGAAAATATAGCTTTGGCCGTCGGCGGCATCGTAGGACACGGTGACCGCGTGGGCCTTGATGGTGATGCCCCGCTCCCGCTCCAGATCCATGCTGTCCAGCAGTTGATCCTCCATATCCCGCAGCGCCACCGCCCGGGTTTTCTCCAAGATACGGTCCGCCAGAGTGGATTTGCCGTGATCGATATGCGCGATGATACAAAAATTCCGGGTATGCTCTCGGGAAACAGCCAACTTGTAACACCTCTGTCTTTTTCATTCCTGCCGAAGGCCTCGTCCATATGCGATGGCCTAATTACCGATATATCAGTATACCATGCGCGCCGAAGCGTGACAATAAAAAAATACGGCATACCGCCGGAAATACAAGAAAGGGCGAGGCGGCGCTTATCCGCCCCCCAAAAAACGGCGGCCACCGGATCGGATGGTTCTCCCCCTCTCCTGTGTCAGCCTAGAAGCCTTTTTCTTGTAGGAAAAACGCGGCAAAATCCCCTCTGATAATATTGAATTTATACAATATTTATGTTAACATGAGATAAACAATCCGTTAAAACAAGAACAAGAATCCATCCGCAGCTTTGCTTCGGGAAAGCGCAGACCCTTTCGGAGGAAGGAAGGGGCTGAACGCTCCGGCTCATATAAGAAAGGATTGAGGATACGTTGAATGGGAAAAATGGAAAACGCCATGTCGCTTTGATGCTGTGCGCCCTGTGCCTGTCGGCGGCGGGCTGCGGCGGAACCCCTTCCTCCCCAGACGACCCCACAAACAGCGCCGCCCATTCGGCCCCTCAGTCGCCGCTCTTTTCCACCAGTGCCAGCAGCGCCTGTGAGGCCTCCTCCACAACGCGCACCGCCTCACAGGCTGTTGAAACCATGATCCCTACGGCAGAAGTTCCCTCGACGGCGCCCTCGGCAACGGCGCCTACAACAACCGTATCGACGGCAGGCACGGCGACCAAAACCGCATTTTCTACCGTCACCCTTCCCTCCACTCCCCCTCCCACGCAGCCGGAAAAGGATCTTTTTCAGCATATTTCCGCCGATACGCCGGGAAATCATCAGGCCAACGCCATTCGGAGAAGGGCTTTCGCAGAAAGCGAGCGGTATTATATTTTCCACTGGCACAAATCCATCTGGAGAATGAGCAAATATGACGGAAAGATCGAGCCCATTGTGGATGGGATCGACAGCCTTTTTGGTCTCCATGTTATAGATAAGTGGATTGTATATGCGGAGGAGAGATGGGACGACGTCGATTTAGGCAACTTATATATTGTCCGCTGTGATATGGACGGCGGCAATCGGAAGCTTCTCGGGAAGAGCGCAGTAGAAGGCATCCGGATATGCGGCCCCTGGGTGTATACCTACGAGAAGGATTGTTTGATCCGCATTCACCTGGACGGTATGCAGAAGCAGATCCTCTATCAGTTCCCCTCCACCCTGCGCCGCGGCCATCATCTGGCCGTGGAGGGGGACACGGTCTATTTCTTCGCCAACAATGCGGAAAACCGGAAAATGGATCTCTGCGCCTTTTCCATCCCTGCAAAAAAATTGACCACGCTGCGTTCCTTTGAGCCCTCATCGGATGTACCGGGGACCCCCTATCCGGAGAACTTCCATTATAAGGATCTGTTTTTCCCCGACGGAGATTCGCTATATACCGCGAAGTTCTTTTACGATTCTTCAAGCCCCGAGGGGGTTAAAACCGATATTCTCCGTCTAAGCCGCGACGGAAAGCAATTGAGCATAGCCGCCACCATAGACGAAGGCTTGAACACCTATCGTTCGCTCGCTGTTCATAATGGATATGTGTATTATCCGAAGAGACAGCAGATCATGGCCTTTCCGCTGGATCGTCCGGACGCTGTCCGCATTCTGGCTGATGAGCCCGGCCAAGTCTCCATCACGGGCTTTTCAAACGAGTATCTTTTTTATTCCTATACCGTTACCGTATCCGCAAACGGCAAAGAGCGTATTCGGCTGGTACGCGTGCGTCTGGACGGTACGGGCAGGGAGGAACTCTCTTCTCTGCCGGAAGTTTTCTGGGGTTAGCCGGCGGAATCGGCGATCTGCCTTCCTTCATGGTTGAGCGTGTATCCGTCGCGGTAGATCATCTCGGAAGCCGTCAGGAAGCGGTAGCCCTTGGCTTTTAGCTGTTCGATGATCTGCGGCAAAGCCTCGGGCGTGTGCTGGGCGTCGTTGTGAAAAAGCAGAATGGAGCCGGAGGCGGTCTGGCTTACCACCCGGCGGGTGATTTCCTCGGCGGACAGCCCCTTCCAGTCCAGGGAATCCACATCCCATTGGAGGCAATACATCTGCATGGTTTCCACCGTTTCCAGCAGCGCGTTGTCGTAGTCGCCATAAGGCGCCCGGAATAAATCCGGACGTTTCCCGGTGATCGCCTGGATCTTATCGTTGCAGGCGTTGATTTCTTGTACCATTTTTTCCCGGGACAGCCGCGGCATATTGGGGTGAGTATCGGAATGATTCATAATCTCATGTCCCGCCTCGCTCAACGCGCGCACAGAATCGCCACAGCGATCCACCCATTCCCCCACCACGAAAAAGGTGGCCTTGACCTGATACCGGTCCAATATGGCGATCAACTCCTCCGTATCCGCGTCTCCCCAGGCCGCATCGAAGGTAAGGGACACCACCTTGTCGGCGCGATCCGTACAGTAAATCGGCAGCTTGCGTTTCGCCGCCACGGCGTTGGCATAGGCATACGGTATCAGGGCCGCCGCAACGATAACCGCCAGAGCCGTCAAAAATACCGCCATAACCGCCAGGGCCAAATGCCTTTTGGTCAATACCCGGTAGGCTTTGATGGGCATGGAATCCCCGCCTCCATTATAAATTGAAGTTTTATTTCATATATATGCGGCCTGCCGACGGCATATCCCCTCCATTCCCTCCATTGTAACAGGATTGCCAAATATCTCTCCGGTCGCCGCGAAAACTTTTTGTCTATATGCGTCGGATTCATCTTGCATTTTCAAATCGAGTATGCTATACTATCGAAACGGATGATCTGACAGCAATGGGGCGGACTCATCTTATCTCTCTTATCTTGTTTCCACTCATATATCGGGGTGTAGCTCAGTTTGGTAGAGCGCTTGGTTCGGGACCAAGAGGCCGTGTGTTCAAGTCACATCACTCCGACC
>CAKTTT010000185.1 GCA_934615635.1 uncultured Eubacteriales bacterium
GCTTACGGGTATACAGCCTGTCGCCCTTGAGGCCGGAAACCACCTCGCAGCCGCCCTCCGCCGTGATCTTCAGCTTGACGGTGAAGGCGCCGTGTACGTCCAGCCGGCGGGGGCTGGTGGCCCGGCAGTTGACATAATCGGTCTTGGCCGTCACCTGGATCATGGCGCCCACGCTGACGTTTTTCACCGCGAAGGTGCTGGTGAAGGGTTGACTGAATTCGCAGCAGCGGACGCATTTGCGCCCCTCGTCCAGATACATCACCCGGATCAGGGCGACGCCGTCGGCAATCAGACGATCGCCGCTGAGCTGCTTCGACTGCACCACCGGCTTGAGGGTACATTTAAGTACCGCCGCAATATCCGGACAGTAGTCCGGCAGTACGAAGTCGCAGTCGACGGGACGCTCGTCGAAGTCGTCAAACAAGGTCTCGCAGACGGCAATGCCCTTGTTCATTACTTTTAGGTCCATGAAAACACCTCTCCTTTTATGCTGTTTGCGCAATTATCTATCACAATATATTCGACCTGTCCGCAAAGTATGCGTCGGCGCATAAAAAAACAGCGCCCGCTTCCATCGGGAAGCGGGGCGCTGTTTTTCTTTTTCTCACTCTATATAACTTTCCTTTTTGATGCCGAACAGGCGGCGGAGAATCCCTCCGAACAGCTTGGGGCTTTTCACAATGACGATTTTCATAAGGGCAGCCTCCTTCATTTCTTGAGCGTTGAGCAGCCTATCACCACCAGAGCCGCCGCCGCCAATACCAGCATAAGCTTGGCGGGGCATACCATGGACAGCAGCATCCCGGCCCCGAAAGCCGCGGCGTAGCCACACCAGCAACAGCGGTCCAAGGAGCAGCTCTTCCGTTTCGCAGACATCATTTTCCACCATCCCTCCGCCGTATTGGAACGCGGCAGCTCCCGCGTTACAATACAGCATATTCCGAAGAGAGGAAAGTGGTGTCAATCTTTTGATAGGAAAACCATCAAAACGCCCTTGTCGAAGGAAATTTCCGCCGGATTTTCCAGGAACTCGTTGCTCACTCCCAAGGAATTATCCGGGGTCAGCCGGGCTTTTTCCAAAGGATAGCGGACGTTTTTCACCGTGATCCCCTCCACCTCTCCGCCATAAGGAAAGAGGGAAAGCTTATAGCCGGCACGCCTCTCCACCCGGTACCGTCCCGGTCCATACAGCCGCAGGAAGTTCCGCTCGTCCGCCATCAGAGCATCCGCTCCCCGCCGCAGCAGATACAGCAGCACGGCGATATTGGCCAAGGTGTGATCCAGCCGCCCGCCGGTGCAACCCAGCAGCAGAAAATCCCGGTATCCCCTGTCCAGCGCCAGCATGGCGGCGGCCTGGGTATCCGTCCAGTCCTTTTCCATCGGCAGCCGGACGATTTCCGTATCCCCGCCCGTGTCCGGCGGTGCGCTGGAATCAAAATCGGCCACCAGAACAGCCGGCTTCACCCCCAAGGCGGCCGCCAGCCGTCCGCCGCCATCTGCCGCTATGATCCAGTCGTCCTTTTTCAGCAGCGGGCGCAGCCGCTCACTGTCCTCCACAGGCCCGGCGGAAAGAATCACACAGCGGCTCATTTATACTCCCATTCCTTCCATTCCTTGGCTTCGTTATACATCGCCGCATAGCTTTCCTGCCGGGATGGGGCGATAGCGCCCCGCTCCACCGCCGCCAGGACGGCGCAGCCGTCCTCCTTGACATGGGTGCAGGAAGCGTATTTGCAGCGGCCGGCAAGCGCGCCGAATTCCCGGAAGCAGCCCGCCAGCTCCTCCTTGGGGATCCGCTCCGCCTTTTCCATATCCAGGGAGGAGAATCCCGGCGTATCCACGATATAGCCGCCTCCGGCCAGGGGATAAAGGCAGGCGACCCGGGTGGTATGGCGCCCCCGGCCCAGCTTGCGGCTGATTTCGCCGGTTTCCAGTTGCAAGGCGGGATCAATCCGGTTGAGCAGGCTGGATTTTCCCACGCCGGAATTGCCCGTCAGCACACTGACCTTTCCCGCAATATGGGTGCGCAGTTCGTCGATCCCCTGCCCCTTTCCCGCGGACAGCGCAATCACCCGCAGTCCCGCCTTGCGGTAGATCTCCTCCAGCTCCCGCGCAGGGCCCAGGTCGCACTTGTTCACCACCACCACCGGTTCGATGCCCTTGTATTCCGCAATGGCGATCATCTTGTCCAGCACCAGCAGATGGGGCGCCGGATCGGTCACCGCCGCCACCACCAGCAGACAGTCCACGTTTGCCACCGGCGGCCTCACCAGGAAGTTCCGGCGGGATTCCACCGCATCCAGGGAGCCGGTCCCCCCCTCCTGCGGGGTGAAGCGCACATGATCCCCGGCCAATGGCGTCATTTCCCGTTTGCGGAAAATCCCCCTGGCCCGACATTCATATACCGCATCGGCGGCTTCTACATAATAGAAGCCGCCGATGCATTTTAATACAAGCCCATTGCGTTGCTCAGTCATCCTTCTTTGCCTTTCCGTTTCCTCTTTCCTCGCCGTTCCCCGATTCCGGGCTGGAAACGGGATCAGTCGGCTCCGTGGAGGGATCGGTGGTCGCAGGGGTGTCGGCATCCTTAAAGGGATAATACTCCGTCTGCTTGGAAGTACCGTTTTTACCGTTGACGTCAAAGACGTAGTAGTCCTGGAAATCATTGGTGCCGGCATAGGCGATCTTGATGCGCACCCGATAGGATTCCTTCTGAAGCTCCAGGTTCAGCACAACCTCCCGGGTATCCGCGGGAATAACCCCGGACTTTTCCCTGGACAGCGCCTCATCCACCCTGCCGTCCACCGATATCTGCAGGTCCATCGCCGCCGTGATATTCTGGGGCAGGGGCACTGTCAGCTTCACATCCTTGTAGCCGGAACTGACATAGATTTTCACCGTGCTTCCCGGCTGCAGTTCGGTGTCCGCTGCCGGCTCCTGCTTGAACACCAGCCCGGCGGCGTAGGAATCGTGATTATCCACCACCACTTCGGGGATCAGTCCCTTGGCCCTCAGTTGATTCTCCGCCTCGGTCTGAATGGTGTTCACCACATTGGGAACGGGCACGGGATCCGGCTCCTGAGCGCCTGTGCTGACCACCATATGGATCACCGTCCCCGCCTTGACCTCCTGGTCGGCGGGCGGATCGGTCCGGATAACAAAATCCGCCGCCACCGTGTCGCTGGATTCGCTGATAGGCTGCACCGTAAAGCCGGCGTTTTCCAGCCGCGCCCGGGCGGTATCCTTATGCTCGCCCGCCACATCCGGCACCGGCGTGGTCTTGGGGCCTATACTCAGGGTGAGCTTGATCTCGGTGCCCACCACCCGCATGGAGTTGGGCTTGGGATCCGTATCCACGACACAGCCCGCCGGGATGGTTTCGCTGTAGGCCTCGCCGCCCAAAACGATGCGGAAATTTTCATTCCATTCCTTATTGATCTGGATTTCTTCCGTATAACTCTTGCCGATCAGGTTGGGCACCGGAATTTCATCCGAATTTTCACTGGGATTGATGATCTTGCCGAAGACGATAATGCCGACAAAGATCAGCGCCACCAACACAAACGCGCCGGCCACGGCCGCCAGGATCGGGATCACAGGCGGACCCTTGCGCTCCTCCTCGTCCTCATCCTCCTCGATCTCCTCCTCTTCCGGCTCCTTCGTCTCCGTGGACGGCTCCCCTTTTACCCGGGTGATGGCCTCCACGAAGCGGGTGGGCGTTTCGTCCTTGAAATAGGTATACTCGAAATGGATGGTGGGATTGCGCTTGAACTCATCGATATCGTACAGCATCTCCGCCGCCGACTGATACCGTTTGGCGGGATCCTTCCGCATGGCCTTCATGGTGATATCCTCCAGCCCTTCCGGGATCTGGGGATTGATCTCCCTGGGCAGCTTCGGCTCGGATTGGAGCTGCATAATCGCCACCGATACCGCGTTGTCCGCCTCAAAAGGCAGGCGGCCGGTGAGCATTTCGTAAAGCATGACGCCTACGGAATAGATATCCGCCTTTTCGTCGGTGATCTCGCCCCTGGCCTGTTCCGGGCTGATGTAATGCACCGAACCGATGGCCTTGTCCGTGGCGCTGGTCGCGCGGATATCCGTGCGGGAGAAGCGGGCGATGCCGAAATCCGTCACCTTGATGGTGCCGTCCGACAACAGCATGATGTTCTGTGGCTTGATATCCCGGTGTACGATGCCCTTGTCGTGGGCATGCTGCAGCGCCCGGAGGATCTGCACCGTGAAATGAACGGCTTCCTTCCACTTGATATCCTTCTGCTGCTCGATATACTCCTTAAGAGTGATACCGTCGATATACTCCATGACGATATACTGGAGCCGCTCGCCGAAGCTGACGTCATACACCTTGACGATGTTGGGATGGGATAGAATCGCAATGGCCTTGGACTCGTTTTTGAAACGGCGGGTGAACTCCTCGTTCGCCAGCAGCTCCTCCCGCAGGATCTTGATCGCCACCACGCGGTCGTCAATGCTGTCG
>CAKTTT010000186.1 GCA_934615635.1 uncultured Eubacteriales bacterium
GCCTACGACGCCTATCACGCCTATCTCGCCGACGTGCGGCAGAAGGGACAGGAGCTGATCGCCTGGGCGCGGGAGCAGGGGCGGCGGATCATCGTGCTGTCCGGCCGGCCCTATCACATCGACCCGGAGATCAACCACGGCATCGACGGCATGATCGCCTCCTTCGGCCTGGTGGTGGTGACGGAGGACGCGGTCGCCCATCTGGCGGAGCACAAGCCGGTTCACGTCCTCAATCAATGGACCTACCACAGCCGGCTGTACAACGCCGCCCGATATGTCACCACCCAGCCGGATATGCAGCTTGTACAGTTGGTTTCCTTCGGCTGCGGCATCGACGCCATTACCACCGACGAGGTGCGCTCCATTCTGGAGGAGGGCGGCAAGCTCTACACCCAGCTCAAAATCGACGAGATCAACAACCTGGGGGCCGTCAAAATCCGTATCCGGAGCCTCCTGGCGGCGATGGACGCCAGAAGCTGAGGAGAAAGCCCTCAGCCTTAGGTTCGTTTGTGTGTTTATCCCCGCCTCTGTGTGAGAGGCAGAAAGGCAAGGTTTTTCCATGGCAGAACTGGTATACAACGAGCAGGGTCGCCTGCTGTTCACAGAAGAAATGAAGCGGGAATACACCCTGCTTATGCCGCAGATGCTGCCGGTCCATTTCACCATGCTGAAACGGGTGTTCGAGCTGCAGGGCTTCACGGTGGATATGCTCACCACCACCCATCGGGCTATTGTGGACGAGGGGCTCAAATACGTCCACAACGACACCTGCTACCCCGCCCTTCTGGTCATCGGCCAACTCATCGACGCGGTGAAAAGCGGGAAATACGATCCCCACAAGGTGGGGCTGCTCATCACGCAGACGGGCGGCGGCTGCCGGGCCTCCAATTACATTCATCTGCTGCGTAAGGCGCTGCACAGGGCGGGCTACGATTACATTCCCGTGGTATCGGTGAATCTGTCCGGCCTGGAGAAAAATCCCGGCTTCTCCCTGAATTTCAACATGATCCGTCAGATGGCCTATTCCATGCTGTACGGCGACATCATCGTCCATATGGCCAATCAGTGCCGCCCCTACGAGCTGGTGGAAGGGGAAACCGACCGCCGGATCTGGAAATGGGTGGAGGAACTGGTGAAGGATTTCAGCCGTTCCGGCAGCTTCCGGGGAAGCCATGTGCGGGAGCAGTTCAACCGCATCGCCGATGATTTCGCCTCCATTCCCGTCCACCGGGTTCCCAAGGTCCGGGTAGGCATCGTGGGGGAAATCTACATCAAATACGCGCCGCTGGGCAACAACAACCTGGAGGAATTCCTCCGCTCGGAGGATTGTGAGCCGGTGGTGCCCGGCATCACCGATTTTATCCTGTTCAAATGCGACAACCGGGTGGAGGATCACGGGCTGTACGGCGGCCACACCGCCACCTATCTGGGGGCGAGCTTCCTGCGCCGATACGTGGGCAACATCCAGCGGGATATGATCGCCGCGGTAAAGCGCCATCCCGAATTCCGCGCTCCCTGCACCTTCGACCATCTGAAGTCTCTGGTAAAGGATTACCTGGGCTACGGCAACAAGATGGGCGAGGGCTGGCTGCTCACCGGCGAAATGCTGGAGCTGATCGACGCCGGCATCCCCAATATCGTGTGCACCCAACCCTTTGGGTGTCTTCCCAACCACGTGGTGGGCAAGGGAATGGTGCGCAAGATCAAGGACCGCCAGCCGCAGGCCAACATCGTTTGCGTGGACTATGATCCCGGCGCCACCCGTATCAACCAGGAGAATCGCATCAAGCTCATGCTGGCCAATGCCCGATTGCAGGCGGAAAAGGCCGCGAAAACCGCTGTATCCGCGGGCCGGCGGGAGGAGACGACCCAATCGGCCGCACCCTCCTCCGCCCTTCACAATTGATCCTCTCTTCTGCGTCAGGCAGCGCGGACTCTTTGAAAGTCCGCGCTGCTTTTTCATGCGTGGAAAACAACCCACGGGGACCGTCCGACCGCAAGCGTCCGCCCATGCCAGAGGCGCATCACGATTCTCCACTCTATCAAAAATATAGCGTTATTATCAAAAATATAGCGTTATTCAATCCTGCACAATTGATCTTTCACGGAGTTTATGCCATAATAGGGTAAAAATTAACAAAGGAGATTTCCGCCATGATCAGCGCCTGCGACAACCCGCTGTACTGTCTTTCTCCTTCCGGCTATGTGGGACGGCGGCTGGCCGCCCATGAGACAACCTGGCTTCAGCACGTGCTGGAGCGCAACCCCAACCTCTTTGAAGCCTTCGCTCATCCCGACGACAACCGGCTGCACAAAAGTCAGTGGCACGGCGAATATCCCGGCAAGCTCCTCACCGGCATGGCCCAGTGCTATCGGATGCGCCGGGATCCCGCCACGCGGGAAGCGGGAGACGAGCTGGTCCGGCGCTTTCAGGCGGTGCAGGGGGAGGACGGATATCTGGGCCCCTGGTCCCATGAAAACCGGCTGGACGGCGACAAGGACAAATGGGATACCTGGGGTATTTACCACTGCGTCTACGGCCTTTACCAATGGTACCGGGTCACCGGCAGTCAGGCTGCGCTGGAAACGGCGCTGCGGGCGGCGGATCAGGTCTACCGGCATTTTATCGCCGGCGGCCGTCCCTTTGTGGGGCAAAACTGGGTGGAAATGAATTTCGCCATCAGCCACGCGTTCGCTCTGCTGTATCAGGAAACCGGAGAGCCCCGCTACCGGGAGGCAGCCGCGTATATCGTCGACCGGGAGTGGAAGATGCCATACGACGATTATTTCAGCAAAAGCGTCATTGCCTGCGACTGGCTGGATGCCGGGCTGGCCGGCGTCCCCTTCTACCGGACCAATCAGCCCCGTTGGGAAGCCCAGCATACCCTGATGACGCTGGCGCCCCTTTATGAAATTACCGGGGATGACCGCTATTACCGCGCTTTCGAGAATCTGTGGCAGAGCATTGTCCGGTTCGACCGCCACAATTTCGGCGGCTTCGGCACCGGAGAAGGCGCAGAAGGCAAGCCCTTCACCGGCGGAAGCGAAACCTGCAACACCGTGGCCTGGATGGCCTGGACCACCGAATATCTGAAGCTCAGCCGGAACCCGGCGGCGGCCGACGAATTGGAGTTGTCCAACTTCAACGCCGCCTGGGGCAGTCTGATCGGCGACGTCTGGTACACCTACATGAACGTCATGAGCGGCGAGCGCATTCTGGCGCCGGATATCCTGGGCCCTGCGGGCTTTGAAGGCGGGACCGAGATAAGCTGCTGCCAAACCAACGGCGCCCGGGGTATAAGCCAGGTCGCCGAATGGGCCGTGCTGACCGGCGACGGCTCTCTCTATCTGAACTATTACGGTCCCTGCGATGCCCAGGCCCAGACCCCCGGCGGGAGCCGTCTGGGTATCCGGCAGAAAACCGCCTATCCCGCGCAGGGGCGCATCGCCATCACCCTGTCACTAGATCAACCGGAGAGGTTTCCCCTCCATCTGCGTATTCCCGGCTGGTCCGAAAAGACCGCGCTCTCTGTCAACGGCGAGCCGGTAGAACGGCCTCTTCCCGGCCGCTACGTCGTCCTGGACCGCCAGTGGCGGGAAGGCGACAGGATCGATCTGGAACTGGATATGACCCTTCATTATCTGGAGGGAGAAGAGGAATGCGCCGGCAAATGGTCGATATACCGGGGGCCTCTGCTTCTCGCCCGCTCCTGGAAAAAAGAGGACCCACCCGCTCCCGGCTCGCTGACGCTGACCAAGGACGAGCTGGCGGGATTGGAACGGGTGGAGGACCCCGCCCTCCTTCTTCGCGTCCGTACCGCCAAGGGAACGGAACTGGTATCCTACTGCGACGCCTGGGAAAAGGGAAAACTTTATGAGACCTGGCTCCCCATTGTGTGATGCCATAAAACATAGAAAAAACATGGAAGCTGGCCGTCATAAAAAGAACGGCCAGCTTCCGCTTGCTCGGGACGCAAGGAGGTCAATCGGTCAGGGTGAGGAGCAGCACCCCCTCCGCGGTATAGGTGATGTGGATGGTCTTTCGCTGGACGCTGCCGTCGGTAAAGGTGGCCGTAACCTCCACGGTATCCGCCCAATTGTCGTAGGAGTAGCCGTCCTTATAAAGCATATCCCACCAACAACTCCGCAGGCGGCCCTTCCCTATTTTAAAGCATCAAAAGTCACCCTGTCCAGTTTATCCGTCACCAACCTGGTCACCTCGTCGAACACCGACTGAAAGGGGCAGGCGGCATCGGCGGAGCAGCTACAATCGTATGTCCCCTCCAGACCGCGGCTGAATCGATAGGGCCCCTCTACCGCCTCGATCACCTGCCGCAGGGTGATCTCCTGCGGAGAACGCGCCAGG
>CAKTTT010000187.1 GCA_934615635.1 uncultured Eubacteriales bacterium
CATCACCGGAACCAGCACTCCTGCTGACGCCGCGGCTAAGGCGCAGAGCACCATCGACGGTATTTTGGCGGAGTAATTGAGAGAAAACGGCGATAGATATCGTTGAGGAAAAGAATCATCAGAGAAAGCTGAGTATCCGGGAAATTTTCTCGGATACTCGCTTTCAAGCTGGCGAGAGCAAAAGATGCTTCTGAGAAACGGAAATATTTTGAGAGGAGCAAAAAATGGAACGGTGTAAAAAAATAGCACGTGGGGCCGCGGCGGGTCTGCTGTCGGCGGCGGTATTGATGAGCAGTATGCTCACCACAAGCTTTGGGCAGATGCGGGCCAGCGCGGCGGAGGTGAGGAACCCGCAGGCGACGCTGACGGTAGACCTAGACCCAGCGGTGAACACGGGAGATATTGTCCACGGAGCCGCAGGCTTCCTATATGGCGTCAGCAGTGAGGACGTCCCCACTACCAATACAATAGTTCCGCTGAAGTCTAAAATTTTAGTGACTAAGGGCGCTTTGGGAACGGAGCACCCCTATGGAGACGCGTTAGACGTCGCTAAGACTTTCCTGGAGAGCGGCGGCGAGCAGGTTCAGATGTACAACAGCAATTATTACGGCGTATTCGGCGTTACCGCCACAATTGAACAATACTGTGATGATCTGAAAAATTATATCTGTCCGGCGGTTGTAGCTTGGAAAGAAGCCTGGAAGGAGGAGCATGGTACTCCCGAGGCTCCAAAAGATAACATTGGCGCTCGGATCGATATTGACGAGGCGATTGTTTATGTTCCGATTAACGAAGGAACGCCCAACGGTGGAAATTTTCAGAACGCTTGGAAAAGCTTTTATGACGCGATTAAGTCCGTAGATAAAAACGCTTCTTTAGCGGGCCCGAATTCTGCCGGATATGGCACCCAATTTACTTCGGGACAGAGCAACAAGAGCTTTGTACAATTTTGTGCCGATAATAACTGTATGCCTGACGTTATCACATGGCATGAGTTGCAAACCAATTGTTTAAATGATATGTCTTGGCATATGGATGACTTCCGAAATATCTGGGAGAGTACCGATTGGAGCAAGTATAATGAAGCCAACGGCACCGAGGGCATTCCGGAAATTCCTCAGATCTGCTTTAACGAGTATGCCGAAATGGACTACTGCGGCGTACCCGGCCGTTTGGTGAACTGGATTGCCAGAATTGAGGACGAAAAGGCCACTGGCTGCCTGCCCTTCTGGCACCAGGCCAACAACCTGAACGACCTGGCTTCCGGCGCCAACGAGGGCAACGGGGCCTGGTGGCTGTATAAATGGTACGGCGATATGTCCGGCACCACCCAGCCGGTTTCCACCAGCACAAACTATGACGGCCTTTACGGCGTTTCCACCATGGACGAGGCCAAAAAGCTGTCTACGACCCTTCTGGGCGGCTTTACCGGAGACATTACGGTTCAGCTGAATAATGTGACCGCCACCAGCACCTTCGCGGATGCCGAAGCGGTTCATGTAACGGTGCAGGAAAGCATGTTTACAGGTTTCCACGGCGCACTGAATGAGACCCCGACGATTTTAGAGGGTGCTTATCCGGTAAACGACGACGGCAGCGTTACCGTGAAAATCCCGGATACCCTGTTTGAAAACGCGTACAATGTGACCGTCACCCAGGCGAGCGGCGATGAAATCGTAGGCCTTGCCCTGAGAAGCTCCAGCGGCGATGTGTATGAAGCGGAAGACGCCGGCCTTTCCGGCGGAGCGTTCGCTTCCAGCGCTGGCACGAATCCCAGCTATTATATGTCCAATAACGGCAGCGGCGACCGTGCGGTAGGAATGCCCTCCGGCTCGTCTATGACCTATACGATCAATGTGCCGGCAGACGGCAAATATAAGCTGGACTTTAATTACGGCAACGGTCAGGGAACTGAAAGAAACGATATGAATACCCATAACCCGGTAAACGTAAAGCAGACCTTTGCGCTGGATGGGGGCGAGGCCGAAACCGTCACAATGGAATCCACACTGTTCCAGACTATGACTGGGACAAAGACCTTGTATTACGACCTGACTGCGGGAGAGCACCAGATCACTGTGACCACAGCCGACAGCGGCGTCGATGGAAATCTGCTCTTCCACGATTTTGTGCGGGTTTCCTACGCGGGCGTATACGGCCAGGAGCTTCCAGCCTTTAATAAGGTGTATGAAGCGGAGCTGGCGGATGTCAACCGTCTTTTAGGAAATACCGATTCTACTGTTTCCACCGAGACAAGCCTTGAAGGTTATTCCGGCGGCGGTTATGTAATGGGCCTGTCCGACAGGGCCGTGACCGAAGGCGGCGGCATTCGGAACACCGTGGTAGTGGAGGAAAGCGGCCTGTACAATATTACTCTGCGGTACCAGTCCAGTCAGGCGGGCGAAGCCAGCATTTATGTGGGCAATACCGCCATAACCCTGGACCGCGTGAATAAGACGGTATCCCTCCAGGCGGGAGACGGCTGGCAGGAGGTTACGGCGTCTGTTTACCTGCAAAAGGGAATCAATGTGGTGGATCTGGATACTACCGTTCCCGCGGCTCTGGACTACATGCGCGTGCGCGCGCTGCCCGCCCAGGACAGCTCCACCACGATCGAGGCGGAAGACGCGATTCCGGAGGAGCTTGAGGGCTCTATCCAGGTAGCCGAGAGCGACGGGGCATCCGGTGGAAAATATGTGGTAGGAATGAAGGGCGCCTATCAGGACGCCGATTATTTAGAGTTCACCTATAATGCGCCGGAGGCCGGAAAATATCAGATGCAGGCATTCCATTCCAATGAGGATCTGGCCGGCAGCCATGGATACAATATTAAGGCAATTGATAAATATGCCGTCGTAGATGTAAACGGAAACTATGAGTACCCTCGTTTCGAAGGAATCGTACCGGTAAAGCCGGAAGGCCTAACAACCTATTACTTTGTAGACTGCGGCGACCATGGCGTTTCTACGGTAACTAAGGGTGATGACTTTGGCAGAAACAATTCCGTGACGGATCAAATCTATGGTAAGGACGCCGAAACAGGATATAGCTGGGGCGTAGTGGATCCTAAGGGTGACTATGATACGGAAGGCCCCGGACTGGAAAGCGATACTGGCGTTTACACGGAGTACACCTGGGCTAGTGAATACGATCAGGTAAATAACGTTGCTCAGGATGACCTAGATAAGGAAACTACTTTCCGTTACGCCCGCGGCCAGGATACGGCCGGAATTACCCCACGTGAGGTAACTTACAAGTTTGAACTGGATCCAGGAAAATATGACGTAGAAGTGGGTATGAGCAACACTTGGGGAAATGCTGGAAGCCCGATAGTGACTCTCAGTGCCGGTGAAGTAGAAGACGTGGTTTCAGAGCCTTACTCCAGCGGCAGCAAAACCCTGACTATCGATCTGACCGATGCAACCCCTGAAGATAACGGCAGAGTAGTGCTGACAGTCAAGGGTACTACTGCAGGCGCGACGCTTCAGATGACCTATATCACCATCAATAAGTCGGTAGAAGCTCCGGTACTCGACCGCTTAGAGGTAGCGGCGCCGACGATTGTGGAATATGAGCTAGGGGAAGAGCTGAATACAGACGGCATGGTAGTCAAGGCGGTGTACAGCGACGGCAGCAGCAAGGTTCTGACCGCTGAGCAGTATACCTTAAGCGGGTTCTCCTCTGATAAAGCGGGCACAAAAACCGTTACTGTGTCTTACACGGAGAACGAAATCACAAAGACCGCCTCCTTTGACGTTACCGTAAAGGAAGCGCCGGTTGTGATCCCGGTAGATAAGACCGGCCTGAAGGAAAAGCTGGACGAGGCCAAGGCGATTGGTCCGGACGGCGTGACAGAGGGAAGCTATGAGAAGCTGCAGAACGCCATTCAGGAGGCCGAGGGAGTGTACAATGATCCCAACGCCAGCCAGGATGCGGTAAACCAGCAGATTCAAAAGCTGATAGGAGCGATCTCAGGCTTAAAGCCGGTGTTGAGCGGACTGGAGGTAAGCGATCCGGTCAAGACCGAATACGCCGTGGGAGAACGGCTGGATACCACAGGAATGACGGTGACCGCCCAGTACAGCGATGGAACCACGGTAACGCTGGCCAGCGGCCAATACACGGTCAGCGGCTTTGATTCAGCGACAGCGGGAGAGAAGCAGGTGACAGTTTCCTACACGGAAGACGGCGTGACCAAGACGGCGGCCTTTACCGTAACCGTGAAGGAGAGCTCCGGCACTAGCGAGGATCCGGGCTCTAGCGAGGATCCAGGCAGCAGTGAAGGACCTGGAACTGGCAGCAGCGGCTCTGAAAGCGGCGGAACAGAATCCGGA
>CAKTTT010000188.1 GCA_934615635.1 uncultured Eubacteriales bacterium
CTGCTATAATATTACAGCGCCTGCAAAAACGCAGGCGGCTATCCATCCTTGCCCCGTTCCCTGAAACGGGGCCATTAGACCGTGAGGAGGTGCAAAACAATGCCCACAGTGAAAGGTTCTTACGAAGCGGTTTTCATTTTTTCGATGACGCTGGGCGAGGAAGGCATTGCGGCGATCAAGGAAAAGTTTCAGACCCTGATCGAGCAGAATGCTGAAATCGGCGAAGTGGACGAATGGGGAAAACGCAGACTGGCCTACCTGATCAACGACGAGGCGGACGGCTTCTATGTGCTGTACAATTTTGTCAGCGGCCCGGAATTCCCGGCTGAACTGGACCGTATCGCCAAGATCACCGACGGCGTGCTTCGTTCGATGATCATCCGGAAAGAAAGCTGAGGTGTGCGAGGATGAACGTGATCTGTTTGCTGGGCCGGCTGACCGCCGATCCGGAGCTTCGCCACACCGCGTCCCAGATCCCGGTCACCAGCTTTACGGTGGCGGTGGATCGCGCTTTCCAGCCCAAGGGTTCGGAACAGCGCCAGGCGGACTTCATTCCCGTGGTCGCCTGGAGAAATACGGCGGAATTTGTCTGTCGGTATTTCCATAAGGGACAGCGCATCGCCGTGAACGGCTCGCTGCAGAGCCGGCAGTACACGGACAAGGAAGGCAACAAGCGCACCGCTTATGAAGTGGTGGCGGACAATGTGTATTTCGCTGAGTCCAAGAACGCCTCGGGCCCGTCCACCGGCGCCCGGTATGAATCCCAGATTCCGCAGTACAATGAGGCTCCTCCCGCCTTCTCCAACGCTGGAGCGGGGGATTTTGAGGAGATCGTCGGGGACGACGAGCTGCCCTTCTGATCTGCGGATCGTCATTATTGAGAAAAGGAGGCCCCAGCCATGGCTGATAGACCGGAACGTCCCGCCCGCGGCGGACGGAAAGGCCGCCGCAAGGTTTGCAGCTTTTGCGTCGACAAGATTGATACCATCGATTATAAGGATGTGGCTCGTCTGCGCCGCTTCGTTTCCGAGCGGGCGAAGATTCTGCCCCGCCGTGTGACCGGCACCTGCGCGCGGCATCAGCGGGAGCTGACCGTCGCCATCAAGCGCGCGCGTCAGATCGCTTTGATGCCCTTCGTCAGCGAATAAGGTCGTTTGGATACCGCCCTCCTTTCGGGAGGGCGGTTTTTTTGTGGGAAGGGCCTGTTCCGGTAGAACGGCGGCCGGGAATCGGCGGAAAACCATCCGCCGCCCCCTTCAAAAATCGGAAGCTTTGTGGTAGAATAAAGCCTGTGTCCGCGTGGCGAGAAACGAATAACGGTCCGGATAACGGTCTAAAGGAGATTAAGGGATATGGATTCCAACGCATTGGAGTCGCTGTTCGACCGGGTGCAAAAGCCCGCCCGCTACACCGGCGGAGAGCTGAACAGCGTTATAAAGGACAAGGAGAGGATGGCCATCCGGTTCGCCTTCGCCTTTCCGGATCTGTACGAGGTGGGGATGTCCCATCTGGGGATGAAGATCCTATACGGCCTGTTTAACGCCCAGCCGGATGTGTGGTGCGAACGGGTGTTTATGCCGGACAGGGATATGGAAGCCCTTCTGCGGGAGGAGGAGATTCCCCTTTTCGCCCTGGAAAGCCGGGATGCACTGGGGGATTTCGATTTTATCGGCTTTACGCTGCAATATGAAATGTGCTACACCACGGTGCTGCATATGCTGGATCTGGCGGGCATCCCCCTGCGGGCGGCGGACCGGGACGAGCGGTATCCGCTGGTGGTGGGGGGCGGTCCCTGCGCCTGCAATCCGGAGCCGGTGGCGGACTTCTTCGATCTATTCACCCTGGGAGAAGGGGAAGAGGTCAACCTGGAGCTGTTCGAGCTCTATCGCCGCTGCCGGGAGGAAGGATACTCCAAGGCGGCGTTTCTCCGGCGGGCGGCCCAAATCGAAGGGGTGTACGTACCCTCCTTATACGCCGTTGCCTACGAGAAGGACGGCAGGGTGGAGTCGGTGACGCCGCTGGAGGGCGCGCCCGCCAGGGTGCGCAAGCGGCTGCTGCTGGATCTGGACAGGGCGTATTATCCGGACAAGTTTGTGGTGCCCTTTATCGATATCGTCCACGACCGCGCCATGAGCGAGATTTTCCGGGGCTGTATCCGGGGCTGCCGGTTTTGCCAGGCCGGCTTTATCTACCGCCCGGTGCGGGAGAAATCGCCGGAGGTGGTGGATGCGCAGAGCCGGGCGCTTTGCGCCGGGACAGGCTATGAGGAATTCTCTCTTTCCTCCCTCTCCACCAGCGATTATACCCGGCTGGAGGAGCTGCTGCCCAGGCTGTTGTCCTGGGCGGAGGAGGAGCACACCAATATATCCCTGCCCTCCCTGCGGGTGGACGGCTTCTCGGAGGAGCTGGCGGGCCGGCTCAATGTGCTGCGGCGCAGCGGCCTGACCTTTGCGCCGGAGGCGGGCACCCAGCGGCTGCGGGATGTGATCAACAAGAACCTGACGGAGGAGGAGATCCTTTCCACGGCGGATAAGGCCTTTTCCGGCGGCTGGACGACGGTGAAGCTGTATTTCATGATGGGCCTTCCCACCGAAACGTCGGAGGACATCGAGGGGATAGCGGCGCTGAGCCAGCAGGTGGTGAACCGCTATTACGCCAACCCCGGCAAGCCCAAGGGCAAGGGGGTGACGGTGACCGTCAGCGTTTCCTGCTTTGTGCCCAAGCCCTTCACCCCCTTTCAATGGGAGCCGCAGGATACGGTGGAGGAGCTGCAGGAAAAGCAGCGGCGCCTGGTGGCTTCGGTCAAGACCAAGAAGATCTCCCTCAACTGGCATGATGCCCGGACAAGCTTTCTGGAAGGGGTGCTGGCCCGGGGCGACCGCCGGCTGTCCCGGGTGATCGAGGAGGCTTACCGCCGGGGCTGCACCCTGGATTCCTGGGCGGAGCATTTTGATTTCGACAAATGGATGGAGGTATTCCGGGATTGCTCCCTGGATCCGGCGTTCTATGCCAACCGCCGCCGTTCCTATGAGGAGGTTCTTCCCTGGGATCATCTGGACTATGGGGTAAGCAAGGATTTTCTGAAAAAAGAAAGCCTACGGGCGGGGGAGGGTGTGGTCACCCCCAACTGCCGGCAGAGCTGTTCGGGATGCGGGGCGGCCCGCTGGAAGGGAGGGGTCTGTGTTGAACGAGCATAAGGACTTCGTCACCATCCGCCTTGTCTTTTCCAAAACCGGCCGCGCCCGGTATATCTCCCATCTGGACCTGAACCGGGCGATGATCCGCGCCATCCGGCGGGCGGCGCTGCCCATCTGGTACACCGAAGGCTTCAACCGCCATCCCTATGTCACCTTTGCCGCCCCCCTTTCCCTGGGATATGAGGGGGAACGGGAAACCATGGATCTCCGGCTGCAGGAGCCGATGGATCTGGAGGAGCTGGTCCGGCGGCTGAACGGAGCGATGCCGGAGGGGCTCCGTATTCTTTCCGCCGCTCCGGCGGTGATGAAGGCGGGGGAGGCGGTTCTGGCCCGCTACCGCCTGTCCATCGGCTGCGACCCGGAGAAGGTGCGGGCGCTGCTGGAACGGGAGACGATCCCGGTGGAAAAGCGAACTAAGAAAAAAACGATGAAAACCGTGGATCTCAAGCCGGTGGTGGAGACCTCCGGGGCGGTGGTTTCCGAGGAGGAAGCAGGAACCGCCCTGCTGGAGCTGGAGCTGCCATGCGGCGGGGATCTCTCCGTCAACCCCTCCCTGCTGATCGATGCGCTCAAACGAGAAACGGGAGAGGAAAATCTCCGGTATACCGTCCGTCGGCTGAAGGTCGCCGCCGCGGACGGTGCCCCTTTTCATTAAAAGCCGCCCGCCCCGCTGATAGGAAATCAGCGGGGCGCGGGTTTATCCTCTGCCGCCCTCGGCCGTGAAGGACTGGACGAAACCGATGCCGCTTTTTTGCCGCGCGTGTTTCCCGGCCGGACGAATCCTTTGCCGCCGCTTCGCCGATACTACCCCTGAAACCGTCCGGTGGGCGGACGGGAATCGATCCATACGGAGACAAAACGGCCTATTTTGTTCATGTTCAGCGATTTTCCTTGACAGACCCCCAAGATATGGGATAAAATGATACATTAGGATAGCGTTTACATCCTGTCGCTCACCACATTGGAAGGACTGATAAACCGGTGGCTCCCAAAAAGCAAGGCTACGGAAACGAAAGCATAACGTCGCTGAAAGGCGCTGACCGGGTGCGAAAGCGCCCGGCGGTCATATTTGGTTCGGACGGACTGGAGGGCTGCGAGCACGCGGTCTTTGAGATCCTGTCCAACTCCATAGACG
>CAKTTT010000189.1 GCA_934615635.1 uncultured Eubacteriales bacterium
GAGGAGGATGGATTCGTAGGTTTGCAGCTCATTAACAGACCTCCTAACATGACCGTGGAAATTGCCAAAGACAAAACCCTTATTTTTTTTGGATACATAGGCGTCTTCTTTCACAATGTTTATTGAAAAAAGGGATGGCTACCAGATAAAAGGGCTGTTGGCTTCCGGCTGAAACGGCCATATATGGGGAAACACGGCGGTTCCGGCGCTTATTCTTTCAGGTTCCGCACGCTGTTTCTCACAATGAATTCGCCGGGCAGGAGGACGCGCTGAATCGGCGCGTCCTCCTTGAGAAGCTGTTCGGAGATCAGCCGCCCGGCGTTGCGCCCGATTTCTCTATACGGCTGGCGCACCGTTGTCAGGGCGGGGGTGACCGTGGCGGCTTCCTCGATGTCGTCGAAACCTACTAGGGAAAGGTCCTCGGGAATACGGATACCCCTCTTTTGGGCAACATCCATTAGCCGCAGCGCGGAGCCGTCGTTGCCGCAGAATACGGCGGTAGGCAGCGGATGCGTGTCGAGCAGCGCCTCGATTGCCTTGTCGATGTCGGCGTTGATGAAAAAGTTTTGTTTGCCGCAGGGCAGCCCGAACCGCTTCAGCGCGGCGCGGAATCCCTGCATACGCTCGAACAGGGAGGAGAGAGTGACAACGCTCTGGCTGAGATAAGCGATGTTGGTGTGTCCGTTTTCATAGAGATGCTCCACGATTCGACTGCATATGTGATAATTTTCAACGGACACGTGATAGCATGGACAGAACTTGGGCGCCGTATCCACAAAGACGACGGGAATATGGCTGTCTGTCAAACGCTTATACATATCCGTGTTGACGTTGCTGTCGAAAGGATACAAAATCAGTCCGTCCACCCTGAGCTTGATGATGTCTTCGATGATTTCCCGCTCGCTTTGCTGGGAGCAGTTGGAGAATTTGATGGACATACTGATGTTTTTGTCGCGGAAATAGGATTCAGCCCCTTCTATAATGGCGAGGGACTGGGAGGCGCGGAAGAGCATGAGGAATATCACGTGATATTGCTTGCTGGTGCTGACGATATCGTTGATGAAGGTTCCTTTTTTCGGAGTGCGGGTCAGCAGGTTTTGGGATACCAGAACCTCCAGGGCTTTCCGCACCGTCACCCGGGAAGCAGCGTAAATCTGCATCAATTCCACTTCGGTGGGGATCTGCGTGCCCGGCTGGTAAACCCCGCTTTGGATCTTTGCCAGGATATCGTCCGCGATGCTCTGGTAGAGTTTCATGGTTGTCAGCCTTCTTTCGTGTTATTGAGGACGATGGATTCATACAAATCTAACCTATCGTCTGACGATGTAATTCTAATACAAATAACACGAAATGTAAATACAAAAATTCAATTTATCCAATAAATACGACAATACAAATAGAGGTTATCATGAACTAAATTACGAATAACTTCATGAATAATGGGGTATATTATAACAAAAGCGCATCGATACCCGAGCGAGAGCGAAGTCAGCCGGCAAAGCGTTTTGTATCATTTATTTGTATATTGCTGTTTGCGCTGTCCTTGCTGCGTGCGGAGAAGGAGCCCTCCTTTGCATATCTTTTTAACGGCAGCCGCACCACTCTGCGGGAGGGAATCCCACAATCACCCGATGTTCGGCGGCGTTGTGGAGAGCTTTATGCGCATCCTTCCGGGGATTCCCCGGAGCTTGGCCGGGATGGGACAGGGCCTGCTGGTGGCCCCCTATATACCGCGGGATATGGAATGGGCTGCGGGCTATACCCAAACGCCCTGGGGACTGCTGTCGGTGGAGTGGAAGCGCAGCGCCCGCGGCGCTCTGCGCATCGCAGTGGAGGCGCCGGACAGCATAGAGGGGCGCCTTCAATATGGCGGCCGGTCCTGGCGGCTGGCCGGTGGAAAAACGGCGATCACGATCATGGAGTAATCCGTTACAAGCGGACCGTGTAAACGGTCCGCCTTTGTCATGCCCCAAGGCCGGAGGCGATAAAAGGGGACAGGTCTCCTCCCAGCCTGCCGACGGCGCGGGCGGGGGGGCGGCGGCGGGAAGGCTACCCGTTTCATCAGTACCCGGGAATCGGCCGGCGCTCCCTCGCCCGGTCCCCTTTTTTTGCAGTGCCGCCAACCGGGAGGGCGCATCGCCAAAGGTGGAAATTGCGTGTTGTACTTTGGCGGCGAATACGATATAATAGAGTTTCCAAAGGGATATTCACAGGCACGGAAACCACTCATTCAAGGGATGAAAACAGCTTGTTTTTCCATCCCCGGTCCTTTGGGAAAGGATGAAAGCAGATGAACGAGTTCGATTTTCAGGATCTGGGACGGCAGATCAGCGACGCGGTGAGCGATGCGCTGCACTCCAAGGAATTTACCGAGCTGAAAACCACCATTAAAACCACCGTGCAGGATGCCGCCCAGTCGGTTCAGACATCCTTTCACACGCCGATTTTCCAGCAGCGGCCCCGGCAGCCGATGACGCAGGCCCAGCCCACGCAGGTGTCCGCGCCCTATGTGCGACGGCCCATGTCGTACGGCCCCCGGTTCAAAATCCCGGGCAATGTGGCCTCCGTTCTGCTGCTGGTGTTCGGCTTTATCGGGTTGGGCGCGGTGCTGCTGGGCGTGCTGGTGTCGGGTATCGCCTCCCTCCTCTCTCATACAATGGGGCTGTTCAGTGGCCTTTCCCTGGGCGTTTTTCTGCCGCTGCTGGCGGTTTTTCTGATTATGATTTTCTGCGGCTTCGCGCTGCAGGGACGGGTCAAGCGGTTCAAGGCCTATATGCAGCGGATGAAGGGGGCCAAGTTCTGTCCTGTCGAGCTGCTGGCGTCCTCCATTGGGCGGACGAAAAAGTTCGTGGTGAAAGATCTGAAAAAGATGATCCGGCTGGGCTTCTTCCCGGACGGTCATCTGGATGATGAGCAGACCTGTCTCATGCTGGATTATGAAACCTACCAGTATTATCTGGAGGCCAAGGAAAACATGAAAAAGCAGCAGGAGGCGGAGGAGGCATCGGAGGAGAACGCCGCCCTGGCGGAGGGGCGCCGGTATATCCGGCAGATCCGGGAAGCCAACGACGCCATTCCTGCTCAGGATGTTTCGGAGAAGCTCTCCCGGCTGGAGGACATCACCACCCGGATTTTCGACTGCGTGGAGCAGCGGCCGGAGAAGATGCCGGAAATTCGCAAGTTCATGAGCTATTATCTGCCCACCACCCTGAAGCTGGTGAACACTTATCGGGAGTTTTACGAGCAGCCGGTGGAAAGCCGGAACATCGCCGGCGCCAAGAAAAACATCGAGGGCGCCCTGGACACCATCAACACCGCGTTTGAAAACCTGCTGGACAGCTTGTATCAGGATGATGCCATGGACGTATCCACCGATATTTCGGTTCTCAAATCCATGCTGGCACAGGAGGGGCTGACCGATCGGGATTTTCACAAAAAAACCGGCGATTCCCCGGAAAACCCTTCCGCCCGGTCTTAACCTTCCGTTTCAGAATGCGTCGGACGACGGCATGATCCCCCGGATCATGCCGTTTTTGCCGCGGCCGGCCCTGCGGGAAATTTTTACGCCCGGTATTTTAAAAGCCGGTATTATTTGGTATACTATCCAAGTAACCGAGAAAATGGAGAGATGCGCATGTGTGGCTTCTGCGGCTTTACCGGTGAGCTGGAAAACCGGGAGCAGGTACTCAGAGAAATGGCGGAGGTGATCACCCACCGGGGGCCGGATTCCGAGGGGTATTATCTGGACGACGGGGTGGCCATGGCTTTCCGCCGGCTGAGCATCATCGATCTGGAATCCGGCAGCCAGCCGATTTATAACGAGGACAGGTCTCTGGTGCTGATGTTCAACGGCGAAATTTACAATTACCGGGAGCTGCGGCGGGAGCTGCTGGAGGCAGGCCATGCCTTCTATACCGAGACGGACAGCGAGGTGCTGGTTCACGGCTTTGAGCAGTGGGGGGAGGAGCTTCTTCCCCGGCTGCGGGGGATGTTCGCCTTTGCCATCTGGAATACCGGGGACCGCTCCCTTTTCATCGCCCGGGATTATTTCGGCATCAAGCCCATGCACTATACGGTGCTGCCCGGCGGGGAGTTGCTGTATGCATCGGAGATCAAGTCCATCCTGCGGCATCCCGGCTTTGTCAAGGAGTTTAACCCCGCGGCCCTGGACAACTATCTGTCCTTTCAGTATTCCCTGCCCCGGGAGACCTTTTTCAAGGATGTTTACTGCCTGCCGCCCGCCCACTTCCTGCGGTTCCGGGATGGAAAGGTGACGGAACAGCGGTATTGGGA
>CAKTTT010000190.1 GCA_934615635.1 uncultured Eubacteriales bacterium
TCCCTGCGCCCTTACAATGGAGAGAGAAAGGGGGCGAAAGGGGATGAAAGCGGAGAGCAGGGAAATGCTGTTATGGGCGGCGGCCGTGGTCCTGGGAATCGCCGTCGGCCTTTTCGCCATGCTGTCCGCCCCGGATTTCGCCCCTGTGAAGGTCACGCCCGGCTCGGAGACGACCTCCGCTTCCGTCTCTGCATCTTCGTTGGATGAAACTGCCTCTTCCAGCCCGCCGGCGCGGTTTATCCGCCTTAACAGCGCCTCCCGGGAGGAATTGATGACGCTGGAAGGTATCGGGGAAACCCTGGCCGACCGGATTCTCGCCTATCGGGAGGCTCACGGCGGTTTCGACAGCCTGGAGGAGCTGATGGAGGTGGAGGGCATCGGGCAGAAGCGGTTCGACGCCCTGCGGGACCGGCTGGTGCTGGACTGAAGAAGGCGGATCAGCCGCCCTTCGTCCCCTGGCGAAATTCTGGGGCGCACCTCTTTTCCCCGCTTTCGGCGGCGGGCGGATCCCGTTTGAACGGCGGTGTTGCCTTGATGGAGAGTGCAGGCCGCCCGCGGGGCGCCTTCCGGCCCGCTTTTTCTCAGTTTACTATGATCCTGCCGGGATGTCAAACGCCGGTGCGCTCCGGCCGGAGGCGGAATAATGGAAAAAAGCGGACAAGCGGGTTGAAGGCCTTTCACAATTCTGCTATAATGGACGCAGGTCTAAAGAATGCGGCTTCCGGTTCCCTTCTTTTGCGTCTGCCGGGGTAAAACCGGATCTGCGTGGCGGAAGGGTCGGCTGGAAAAAGCGCGGCGTCCCGGGCTGCGCGCCCCGCGGCTTCCGGATCATGACGCAGCGCGGAATTCCGCCGGAGAATCCGGGGAGCGCGGCGCCGCCTTTGGAGGCGGAACAGCAAGGATACGCGGCGCAAGCCGCTGAAAACCGACAGCGATCGAGCGAAAGGCGTGGGATTGTGGCGAAAGGACGGCTTGTGGTGCTGGACGGCTTGGACGGCAGTGGAAAATCCACCCAGTTCGAGCGTCTGGGAGAGTATATGCAGGAGCGCGGGATACACTATAAATCCATCTCTTTCCCGGATTACGATCAGCCCTCCTCGGCCTTGGTGAAGATGTATTTGGGCGGGGAGTTCGGCTCCTCTCCCGATGACGTCAACGCCTATGCCGCCTCTTCCTTTTACGCGGTGGACCGGTATGCCAGCTACAAGAAATTCTGGCAGGCGGACTATGAGGGAGGCGCGTTGGTTCTGGCCGCCCGTTACACCACTTCCAACGCCATCCACCAGATGTCCAAGCTCCCCAGGGAGCGGTGGGACGAGTATCTCGCCTGGCTGGAAACGTATGAATACGGGCTGCTGGGGCTGCCCCGGCCGGATCGCGTGATTTTCCTGGACATGCCCTTGACGGTGGCGCAGTCGCTGCTGGCGGGGCGCTATGGCGGGGACGGGTCCAGAAAGGATATCCACGAGCGGGATCTCCGCTATCTGGAAAAGTGCCGGGAAAGCGCCCTTTATGCGGCGGAAAAACGGGGATGGTCGGTGGTGGACTGCGCCTGCGGGGGGGAACCGCTGCCTCCCGGCAGCATCACCGCGGAGCTGCTCCGCCTGATCCAACCCGATAGAAAGGATTCATCCACTTTATGCTCAAAGTAAAGCCGGAACTGGCGTTCCGGGAACCCCGTCTGGAGGATGCGGCCTGGATGAACGGGCTGCTGCGCACCAGCGGTTTTCGTTCCTCAGAATACGCTTTCACCACCCTGTTCATGTGGCGGCGGTTTTATCATAACCGCATCGCCCGGCTGGGGGATACCCTGTTCATCAAATCCCAGGAGGGGCAGGACCGCTTTTTCCTCCTGCCGGTGGGCGGCGACATACGGGAAAATCTGCTGCTGCTCAAGGATTACGCCCACGACCGGGGGCATCCCCTTCGGCTGTTCGTAACCGATGCCGCCTGGCTGCCCAGGCTGGAGGCCTGGTTCCCGGGCGGCTTCGACGTGAAGCCTATGCGGGAGGAATTCGATTATCTCTATGCCGTGGAGGATCTGGCCACCCTGCAGGGGAAAAAGTATCACGGCAAACGCAACCATATCAACAGCTTCTCCGAGCAGTATGCCTGGAGCTATGAAGCCATTACCGACGGCAACACGCCGGATGTGCTGGAGATGGCCCAGGAATGGTGCCGCCAGAAGGGCAACTGTCAGGATGAGAGCCTGCGCTCCGAGAAGTGCGCCATCCGGGAGGCGCTGGCCCACCGGACGGAGCTGTCTCTGACCGGCGGATTGATCCGGGTCGAGGGCCGGGTGGTGGCCTTTACCTTCGCCTCGCCTATCAACGGCGAGGTGGTGGATATCCATGTGGAAAAGGCGCTGCCCGATTACGCCGCCGCTTACGCGGTGATCAACCGGGAATTTGCCGCCCGGGAACTGAGCGGCTACCGGTATATCAACCGGGAGAACGATATGGGGATCGAGGGGCTCCGCCGGGCGAAGAAGTCCTACCAGCCCGCCATCCTGCTGGAGAAGTTCCTATGCACGGAGAAATGGTAAGCCGGGGGGAGGGCTGCGCCTATGCCCGCCCGGAACAGGCGTCCGACCTGAAAACCATCTGGCTGCGCTCCTTTCCGGGAGACACGGGAGAGGATGTCGACGCTTTCTTCAGCGCCCTTTTCCGTCCCGAGGAATGCCTGGTTTATCTGGCGGAGGGACAGCCGGTGTCCATGACCTTCGCGCTTCCAGCAGTGTTCCGCGCACAGGGGGAGAGCGTTCCCGTCCAGTATATTTACGCCGCCTCCACCTTGCCGGAATGGCGGGGGCGGGGGATTTTCGGCCGCCTGCTGGAATTTACCTGCGGCCAGGGAGCGCGGCAGGGGATGGCGGCCTCCTTTCTGCGGCCGGGGGAAAAGAGCCTGTTTGACTATTACCGGCGGTTTGACTACCGCCCCTTTTTTACCGGTTCGGTCGTCCGTTTGCCGCCGCGGCCGGGAAAGGACGGCCTGGTCCGGCCTCTGCCGGCGGAGGGATATGCCGCGGCCAGGAGCCGCGCTCTGGCGGATTTTCCCTTCTGGCTGGAATGGAGCGGCGTTCAGGCGGCTTACGCCGTCCGCAACGCGGAAGCGGCGGGAGGCTGCGCCTTGGAAAGCCCCGGCGGCTGCGCGTTGTGCCATCCGGACGGCGACACGCTCCGGGTGGAGGAGCTGCTCTGTCCCCCGGAGGAGGAAGAGCTGTTTTACCGTGCGTTTTCCGCCTTTGGCTGTTCAAGCTGGGAGATCCGGCGGCCGGGCGGCGGAGAGAGCTTCGGGATGTGGCGGCCGCTCTCCCCGGCGGGGGAAAGGCTGTTTGCCGATGCGGCGGAGCCCTATATGGGCCTGTCCCTGGAATAACGGGGATAACTGGAATAATCGGACCATAAGGCCGGCCGGCGGTGTTCCCGTCGGCGGCACAACGGCTTGCCGCGCAACAAGGGCGTGCGGCAAACCGTTTCGCCATCGCCCTTTTTCGAGTAGGCTTTGTGTCCTTCGGGGCATGGAGGCCGGAAAGGACACGGATCATCTCATGATCGCTTTGTTTTTAGCCGAGGGCTTCGAGGAGATCGAGGCGCTGGCCACGGCGGACGTCCTCCGCCGGTCCCAATTGGATGTGCAGACGGTCGGCGTGGGCGGCCGGCGGATCCGGGGCGCCCATGGCATCGAGGTGACGGCGGACATATTGGATCAGGAATGGACGGCGGATGAGCTGGAAGCGGTCGTTCTGCCCGGCGGTATGCCGGGTACGCTTCATCTGGAGCAGTCGCCGGTGGTGCAGCGCGCCATCGATATCGCCGTGGAGCGGGGGCTGCTGCTTTGCGCCATCTGCGCCGCTCCTTCCATTCTGGGGCACAGGAAGCTGCTGGAGGGAAGGCGGGCTACCTGCTATCCCGGCTTTGAAAAGGAGCTGGGAGGCGTCCGCACTGTAGAAGAGCCCGTGGTGGCGGATGGGCGGTTCATCACGGCCAGAGGGGCCGGCGTGGCGGTGGATTTCGGGCTGCGGATTGCGGCGGCGCTGGCATCGCCGGAAAAGGCCGCGGCGGTCGGGGAAGCGATGCAATGCCGGTAGGGGATATCCGCCCGCTGAAGAACGAGCTGCGGGAGCAGAGCAAGGCTTTCCGGCGGGAGATGTCTCCCGAGCTGAAGCGGCATCACGATGAGGCCATCCGCGCCCGGGTGACGGGACTGTGGCAGTACCGTAGCTGCAAGACCCTGCTGACCTATGTGTCCACCTCCATCGAGGTGGATACCCGGGCGCTGATTTTGAC
>CAKTTT010000191.1 GCA_934615635.1 uncultured Eubacteriales bacterium
GTGGCCTGCATCGGCATAACCAACCAACGGGAAACCACCATCCTGTGGGACCGCCGGACGGGCAGGCCGATCCACAACGCCATCGTCTGGCAGTGCCGGCGCACCGCCCCCCAATGCGAGCAAATGGTGGCCGACGGCTGCGAGGACTACATCCGGGAAAATACCGGCCTGCGGATCGACGCCTACTTTTCCGCTACCAAGGTGAAATGGCTGCTGGATCACATCCCTGGCGCCCGGGAACGGGCGCGGAGGGGCGAACTCCTTTTCGGTACGGTGGATACCTGGCTGCTCTGGCGGTTGACCGGCGGGCGGCTCCACGCCACCGATTTCACCAACGCCTCCCGCACCATGATGTTCAACATCCGAACCATGGACTGGGACGACAATATATTGTACGAATTGGATATACCTAGATGTATACTCCCCCCCGTATATCCATCCTCCCATCGTTATGGCACCACCCGGGTGGAGGGGGTGGAGATCCCCATCACCGCGGCGGTGGGAGATCAGCAATCCGCCCTGTTCGGCCAGGCCTGCTTCCGGCCGGGGGATGTGAAGAACACCTACGGCACCGGCTGCTTTCTGCTGATGAACACCGGCGGTCGGCGGATGGTCAGCAAAAACGGCCTGATCACCACCCTGTCGGCGGGGACCCGGGCGGACCGGCCGGAATATGTGTTGGAAGGCAGCGTCTTCGTGGGAGGCGCGGTGATTCAGTGGCTCCGGGATGAGATGGGGCTGCTGGGCAGCGCGGCGGAAAGCGAGTTTTTCGCCACGCAGGTGGAGGACAACGGCGGGGTGTCGGTGGTCCCGGCCTTTACAGGGCTGGGCGCGCCCTATTGGGATATGTACGCCCGGGGCGCGATCCTCGGCCTGACCAGGGGTGCCGGCCGCAATCACATCGTCCGGGCGGCGCTGGAATCCATCGCCTATCAAACCCGGGATCTGGCTCTGGCGATGGAGGCGGATACCGGCCTTCCCATCCAGGAGCTACGGGTGGACGGCGGCGCCAGCGCCAACAACTTCCTCATGCAGTTTCAGGCCGATATGCTGGGTTGTCCCGTGCTGCGGCCGGAGCTCCGGGAAACCACCGCCCTGGGCGCCGCCTATCTGGCGGGGTTGGCAGAGGGGATCTGGGATTCTCCCGAGCAGATCCGGGAACAATGGGCCCTGGAACGCCGTTTTCAGCCTTCCATGGAGGAGAAAGAACGCCATAGGCTGTTCACCCAGTGGCATCGGGCGGTGGAGCGCAGCCGGCGCTGGACAGAGTGAGTACAATTTGTAATTTATGCGCATAATATACCAGCCGCAAAACACCCCCATCCATGGATGGGGGTGTTTTGTAACCTTTAAGTCCCGTCGAAAGGATCCCGACCCATTATCCGCCCTCTTCGCCGCTCCTATCCGGGTGAAATCCGGGGATCTCCTGAAGCCTCCGCCCGATCCGGCGGCGCGGCTCCGGGGGCCCCGCCGGCCCTTCACTTTATTTCGCCGCGGCTCCTTCTCACGCTTTCCTCTGTCCCGCTCGCGATTGCTCGTGGCACCGCCGTCCTGTGCCGGCACTCTCGCTAAAAAGCAGCGCGACAACGCCCGCAATGGCAAGAGAGAAAGCAGGCGAACACACCCGCCGCTACCGTCGCCATTCTGTTATTCCGACGCCGGGGGAAGGCGCGGCAGATTTCCGGACCCCTCCGCTCCCGGCCGATTCCTCGCCGCCCCGCCGTCCTTCACCAATTGAGCAAACCAGAAGGACTGGAAGACGACCGTCCCGGCTCGTGTCTCCCGGGATGGCGGGCCTATTCTCTGCTTATGAGGAAGGGCTACACCGCCCTCTCGCTCCGAATTCCCTGACAAAGCCGGCCTTTTCCTGCCGGACGACATCACGCGGCACCGGACAATGAGAAGAAGGGGGAAGCCAGCGTAGTCCGGCTGGCACCTTCTCCTAACCTTTTTCCCGATTGATCCGGCGGAATTCCGCCGCCAATCCCCGCAGGATTTCCCACTGTCGGGGGGTGAAGGCGGCTTCCTCCGTTTCCAGCAGAAACTCCGCCGGAACCCGATAAAGGCGCACGGCCGCCCGCAGCTCGTCGATCGTGGGCTCCCCTTCTCCCCTCTCCCATTTTTCCAACCGCGGCGGATTCGTCCGCAGCTTCTCCGCCGCTTCCTCCAGGGACAGCCCCGCCGCCTGCCGCCCCTGCCTGAGTCGTTCTCCCAGCGCCATGCCCGCGCCCCCTTTCGGGAATAGGGTGCCCTCTTCGCCCCTCCTTATCCCCGGGAAGAAGGCCGTCTCTCCTGCCAGACAGACAATCGCTGGGACTGATAGCGTCCATAAGCCTTGGTGCACAGGGTGAATACCAGGAAATTGCAGGCCATTCCCACAATCGCACCGTCCACACCCCAGGGCTTTCCCAGTGCATAGTTCCACAGCAGGGAGGATAGCAGCCCCGCCAGCAGGGCGTAACGAAAAGCCCGGCCGGTGGAGCGGATCCCCAGCAGCGCCGCGGCCAGGGGAACCAGAATCAGCGGGCACCAGAAGGAGTAGGCCAGCACCAGTATGCTGAAGATATCCGGCACCACGAAGGCCAGCAGCACCGCCCCCAGCCCGGTAGCTAGGTTGACCCCCCGCAGCCAGCGGAGCTGGTTTTTATCCGACATATGCGGGCACAGGGGCATCACCGCATCGCAGACCAGCCCCACGGAAGCGCCGTTGAGAAAGCCGTCGGCGGCGGAAAGGATGATGGACACCATGGCCGCCATCACGACGCCCCGGATTCCCAGCGGCAGGATGGCCTGCACCAGGGTGGGCATAGCGGATGCGGCGTTGTCCGTCACGCCCAGAGAAAAGGCCGTCAGGCCGATCATGCCGGTCACGATGAAAAAGGGGATGGAAAACAGGCCGCTGAGAATTGTCCCTCTGGCGGTGCCCTTGGGATTGCGGCCGATGAGCAGCCGCTGGGTGTAGGGAGGCGCCAGGGCCTCCCCGAACATCATGGTGAGGAACATAGAAAAGAAGCCCGCCGGCGTGGTGCCGTTGAAGGGGTTGAAATAGTCCCGGGGCAGCGATTGCAGCACCGCCGTCGGGCCGCCGGCCTTTTGCAGGGCCATGAACAGCAGCAGGGGCATCCCCGTGGCCAACAGCACGAACTGGAGGATATCCGCCACAATCACCGACTGCATCCCGCCGAAGGTGGTGTACAGCAGCACGATCCCGCAGCCGATGAGGATGCCCACGTGTTTATCCACCCCCAGCAGCACGTGAAAGACCAGGCCCATAGCTTCCATCTGGGCGCCCACCACCCCGGCGCAGCAGATAAAGGAGAAGACACCGGTCAGCAGGCGGGCGGAGCGGCCGTAGCATTGACCGATGATGCCGCCCACGGTGCTAACGCCAGGAAAGCGGGCGACGCCGGGCACCAGATACCGGCCGATGAAGATCATGGACAGACTGAAGCCGAAAAGGGTCAGAGTGGTGCCGATGCCGCTTTCAAAAGCCTTCTCCGCGTTGCCGGAGGAATAGCCCCCTCCCACGTAGGAGGCGGACAGGGTGGCGAAGATCACCAGGGTGCCGTATTGGCCGCTGGAGGCGGTGAAATCCTTGGCGTTTTTCACCCCACGGCCTCCCCGCAGCCCCATACCCACCAGCAGCGCGATATAAAGCAATACGATCGCCGTATCCAGCCACATACCCATTCCCCCTCTCGCATCATCCTATGTCCGCCGGGACACGGATATGCGGGAGGGCTTTTCCGCAAATGCCGGGAATCCTTCTCCAGGGCTCTCCTTGGGGTATGCGGCGGCCGCCCTCCGGTGCGGATCCCCCCTACCGCCGTCGCAGCCGCCATTCCCAAATTCCCAGCAGCAGGCAGCCGGCGAAGTAGCAGGCCACGTCCGCCCAATCAAAGGTGGCGCCCAGAAGAATCCGCCAGAAGGGGCTCTCCAGTCCCAACCACGCAAGCAGCGGAAAAAGCTGCAGCAACTCCGCGCCCAGGCAGAAAAGGAAAATCGCCGCCGGCAAAAAGGGGTATTGATCGGGCAGGCATACCCGAATAAAGGCATACACGGTCCAGGTGACCAGCACATCCCCCAGGTAGGGCCGGACGAACCGGTCCCGGACCCACAAGGCGATGACGCACTCCACCGCCAGTAGCGCCAGAAAAGCGGCCAGATAGGCCGCTCTCTTTTTTGGATTGGTAAGCCGTGCAAAAAGCCGCATGAAATCCCCCTTCCTGCCATATGCGCCGCCGCCAACGCCGCCTGACGACCGGCAAAAATGCGGCAATGGAAAAGGC
>CAKTTT010000192.1 GCA_934615635.1 uncultured Eubacteriales bacterium
GCCTTGATCGGCCTGCGCCGCCGTACCGAAGTTGGTGTACCGCCGCAGTTGGGATTTGACCCGGGCGATCAGCTCCATGGGGTTGAAGGGCTTGGTGATGTAATCGTCCGCGCCGATATTCAGCCCCAGTATCTTGTCGTTGTCCTCGCTCTTGGCCGACAGCATGATGATAGGGATGTTGCGGCTTTCCCGTATTTTCATCGTCGCGTGCATACCGTCCAGCCGCGGCATCATGATGTCCATTAAAATAAGCTGGACATCCGGGTTGTTCTGAAGCTGCTCCAGCGCCTGCAGCCCGTCATAGGCCTTGATGACGCGATAGCCCTCCGCTGTCAAATAAATATCCACAGCCGCCGCGATTTCCTTGTCGTCGTCGCATACCAATATCGTCTGGCTCATACCTCTCCACACCTTTTCACATATTTGATCCACGATTCATACCGCCGAAACCCGCTTTATCATACCACATAACCCTTCCCTTTGCACCCTGTCTTCCCCATTTTCCTCCCGCCCAAGCGGCATACCGGAAAGCGGATGAAACCCGACGCCGGAGCAGGAGACCGCCTCTCCTTCCTCACAGCCGGACGATTTTATGTTTCCCATTTTATCACCCGGGACGAAAAACAGGCGGAAGGATTTCTTAAATCACGCTTAATTTCCGTCAGAAAAGCCCTCCGGAGGCCGTCCGGAGGGCTTTTCTCCCTGTTTTTTCCTATTTGCGCCGGCGGCGGTTGATCCGCACCAGTACGATGTCGGAAATCAGGGTGACGATGCACAAAAGCAGCAGCAGATTTTTGCTGAGGTTGTTGCCGATGAAGTTCATATTGCTGTTGAATCGATCCGCCACATACAGCACCACGAACAACCCGCAGAGGATAATGCTCAGATGCGGCACCAAGGGCCGTATCCGTTTCCACAGTCTCAGCAGCATCATTCCACCTCCCCGATATACAGGATATCGCTGATATTCCGTCCGCCTCCATAGGGCTGGTTGGCCAGCTCGCCGTCGAAGGCCATCACGGCGGATTGCCCGCCGTCCAAATTATACGCCTCTTGACAGCCCATATCGTAAAACAACTGGGATAGCTCCTCCAGCGTCATGCCGGTGGAATAGCCCTCCTGCCGGCCGTCCACCAGAACAAAGGCATAATGTCCCGGCTCGTAATAGCCGAGCGCCGAGCGGGGATTCGCCTTGTAAACGTCGGTGTCGAACTGAGCGTTGGTCATGGGCTGGCCGTTTTCCAGCAGCCGTGGGCCAAAGGACCACGCCTGCCAGGCGCTGCCGGCCACCGCCTCGTTGATATCGAAGGTCTCCTTGGAATAGGTCCGCATACTGCCGTCCCGGTAAAGCACGCAGACGTCCCGGAAAGCCTGCTCCCGGTACAGCATCCCGTTGCGGATGACGACGCCTGTATCCCGGATGCTGTAATAATCGCCGGACAGGGCGACCACGGCGTTGTTGTCCTTCGCCATGGTGACGGTGTTGTCCCGATAGCCGTGTCCATATTCACCCTGGGCAAAGGCGGTGCGGAAATTTTCGATGTTGCGTATGTAGATGTCCGCCACAAAATAGGTCACCACATAAGACCGGCCGTTGCGCTCCCTGTTGGTGGTGTGCTTGGTGAGGGTAACGCGGATATCCTTGCTCACATAGGAGCTGTCGGTTTTCTGCACCGTGTCGGAAAACTTATCCGCGAACTTCGCCCCGAACTGCCCGCCGGTATCTGGCGCGCCGCTCGTATCGGGCCGGGAAACCGGATTCCCGGAGGCGTCGGAAACCGTGCTACTGACGCCGGGCGGCGGGATCACTACGCCGGGATTGTTGCTTTTCCGGGGCAATACGTGATGAAACAGGGCAAAGATGCAGACCGTGACCCCGATCAGGCCGAAATCAATCAGAAACACCGCCCAGCCAGGCAGCAGCTTGCGTTTTTTGACCCGCCGGTAAACCACGCCCTTGGGATGCTCGGTGGCGGGGCTTCTTTTCGGCGGGGGAAGCATGGTATTCTTCAAATGGCCTCTCGCCTTTCCTATAACAACTGTTCATTTGGCCGGGCGAACAAGGCCGGCCCGTACCATCGCATAACTCAACTGATATTCATGGAATCGGACAGCCGGTAGGAAAACTGCCCAATGTCGTAGACGCCCGCCGAAAGGGAGGCGGCATATTTCAGCGCCATGCCGGTGCCGCGGGCGACACAGGTTTCCGGATCCTCCGCCAGCCGGCATTCCACGCCGGTGTAGGCCGCCAGACGGTCCGTAAGGCCGGTGAGCTGGGATACCCCTCCCGTCATGACGATGCCGGAGGAGAGCACATCCCCCGCCAGCTCAGGCGGGGTGGACTCCAGCACCTCCTGCACCGCCCGGAGGATCTCCTCCATCGTCTCGCGAATGGCGTCGGCCACCTCGTTCCCGTCGATCTCCCGGATCGCCGGCAGGCCGGTGGCGGCGTTGCGGCCCCGCACCTTCATCCGCGGCGGATCCTGAGAAACAGCGGCCAGGCCGATCTTCTTTTTCACCTGCTCCGCCGTCAGCGGACCGATTACCAGATTATGCTGGTTGCGCATATAGCGAATGATCGCCTCATCCATATCCTCCCCGCCGATCCGGACGGAGGTGGAATGGGAAATCCCCTTGAGGGACATCACCGCGATATCCGTGGTGCCCGCGCCGATGTCCACCACCATGTTTCCCTTGGGTTGGCTGAGATCCAGCCCCGCCCCCAGGGCGGCGGCCACCGCCTCGTCGATCAGGACGACCTTGCGGATGCCGGAGGCCGTCACCGCCTCCACGGCGGAACGCTGCTCCACTTCCGTGACCGAGGCGGGCAGGCTTACGGCCGCCCGGGGCTTGATCATCTTGAAGGCGCACACCTTCCGCACAAAATAGCGCATCATCCGCTCGGCATAATCGTAATCGGAAATAACGCCCTTGCTCAACGGCCGGACCGCCAATATGGAATCCGGCGTTCGTCCCAGCATATCATATGCCTCGCTTCCGCAGGCTATGATATGGCCGTCCGCTTTATCCACCGCGATGACGGAGGGTTCCTTGAGCACCACGCCCCTGCCGGGCAGGGCGATGATCACCTGGGAGGTGCCCATATCGATTCCCAAATCCAAGCCGGGCATTGGCCCACCCTCCTTTTCCTCGAAAACTGTCGAATTTCATTATAAATCAATCTTCGTCCTTTGACAAGCGGGAAGCTGTGGCAGAAACCACATAAACCGCCGCCGCCCCATAAATCTTCAGTATTTTCGCGCATTCCTCCACAGTGGAGCCGGTGGTGACCACGTCGTCCGCCAGCAGCACCGACGCTCCCTCCACATTCCAGCCCGCCTTCAGGTCAAAGGCGCCCAGGACGTTGCCGCTGCGCTCCATCGCCGGCAGCGATTTCTGCGGCGCGGTCTCAAACTGCTTGACCAACGGCTGCCAGAGCGGTAAGTCCAGCCTCTCGTTCAGCGCCGCCGCCAGCAGCAAACTCTGGTTATAACCCCGCGCCTTGAGCTCCGCCTCCGTCATGGGCACGGGGACCACGCCGTCAAAGGCGATATCCCCGTATTCCCGCCGCACCACGGCGGCCATTTCATCCGCCAGCACCTCCACCCGGTGGGGATCCTTCTCCTCCTTGAGGAAAAGGACAGCCTGCTTCGCCGGTCCTTCATAATAGAAGGGAGCTGCGCAGCGGTCGTAATGCCGGCGGCGGCGCCCGCAGGTGCAGTCCGCCCGGCTGTGGCCGCAAAACCTGCAGACAGGCGGTTCGATCCGCGGCAGCTTTTCCAGGCAGTCGGCGCAGCCTGGCCGGCAGGGCGGAATCACCCGTCCGCAATAGATGCACCGCTCCGGGAAGAGTACGGCCAGCGCCCGGCGGCGGAATTCCCCGCCGGTCACAGCTCCATCTCCCCAGCCTGCTCCAGAAAATACCGCAGCCCGCTGTACCGCAGGGTTTTCCGATTGTTTTCTACCATCTCCATCACCGTTTCCCGGCTGCCCACCAGCACCAGAAGAGATTTGGCCCGGGTCACCGCCGTATACAGCAGATTGCGGTAGCAAAGCTGCTTCTGATTGCGATACAGCGGTAGCACCACAGCCTCAAACTCGCTGCCCTGGCTCTTGTGGACCGTCACCGCATAGGCCAGCTCCAGATCCTGCGCGTCCTGGCGGGTATAATAGGCCACCCGGTCGTCATACCGCACCGTCAGGGTATCCTCCCGCGGGTCGATATCCTCCAGCACCCCGATATCCCCGTTGAACACCCCGCTGCCG
>CAKTTT010000193.1 GCA_934615635.1 uncultured Eubacteriales bacterium
GTGATGGTCATAGTGTTCCTGCCTTTCCGGCTCGACTGCCTTTCATGGTGGGCCGACCAATAGTATGGGCGGAAAACGGGAATATATTCCGGTTTTTCCGGACACAATACTGGCATCAACAGGGCGAAAGGCGGGAGGCGGATGTTCAAAAGGGCGAAGGAATTCCTCAAGGCAACCCAGATGGATCTCAAGGAGGTGGAGCCACCGGCGCCGGCCGATCCCATTACCGGCGTGCTGATGGATGATCTGGTCTACCTGCGCGCCCAGTTCGGCGTCAGCGCGGATTTGACCATACGAAGGCTCAATGTCTGCGGCCATGAGGCGGCGGTGGTGACGCTGGAGGGAATGATCGACCGGCATATGATGGCGGACGCTGTGATCCTGCCTCTCACCTCCATCACCGGCGCCTATACCCCGCAGGAATTGCTGAACCATATCCGGGACGACGTACTGGGGTATGTGGATATGCTGCAGGTCACCACCATGCCGGAGCTGATCAATCTGGTGGCTTCCGGCTTCGGCGCCGTACTGGTGGACGGCGCTCCCTGTGCGGTGCTGGGCGGGCTGCAGGCTTTCATGATACGGGGGGTGTCCGAGCCCTCCACCGAGGTGACGGTCCGCGGCTCCCGGGAGGGCTTTACCGAAGCGATCCGCGTAAACATCTCCATGATCCGCCGCCGGCTGAAAACCCCCGATCTCACCTTTGAGATGATGTCGGTGGGGAAGACCAGCAACACGGCGGTATGTATGTGCTATATGCGCTCCCGAGTATCCCAGCGGCTGCTGCGGGACGTGCGGGAGCGGCTATCCTCCATTCCCCTGGATGTGGTGCTGGAATCCGGCTATATCCAGCCCTTCCTGGAAAACCGGCATCTGTCGCTGTTTTCAGGCGTGGATGTCACCGAACGGCCGGATACGCTGTGCGGCAAGATCACCGAAGGGCGCATCGGGGTGCTGGTGGACGGCACCCCCTTCGTGCTGGTGATCCCCTACTTGTTTGTGGAGCATTTCCAGTCCATGGACGATTATGCCCTCAATCCGTATTACGCCACCTTTCTGCGGCTGATCAAGTATTTTTCCTTTTTCGTGAGTATGCTGCTGCCGGGCATTTATGTGGCGGTAGGGACCTACCATCCGGAGATGTTCCCACCGGTGCTGCTCCTCAGCTTTCTCAACGCCAACCAGGCCACCCCTTTTCCGCTAATGGTGGAGGCGCTGATGATCCACTTTCTGTTTGAAATCATGCGGGAAGCGGGATTGCGCTTTCCCAAATCCGTCGGTCACGCGGTGAGCATAGTGGGGGCGCTGGTCATTGGGGAATCCGCCGTCCGGGCGGGGCTGGTGGGGGCTCCCATGGTGATTATTGTAGCGATGACGGCCATGAGCTCCTTTGTGATTCCCTCCCTCTACGGCGCCATGGCGATTCTGCGCTTCGGCTTTATTCTGTTGGGCGGGTCTTTGGGATTATACGGCGTGATGCTGGGGGTCTGTCTGTTTGTTTGCAGTATCTGCGCGATGAATATCCAGAGCATCCCTTACATGGCGCCTCTGTCGCCCTTCAGCCCCAAGGCCATGCTGGATGTGCTGATTCGGGCGGACTGGCGGAAACTGTGGAAACAGAAATTCCGGGTGCAGAATGTGCCGGGCTCCCAGATAGCCTCCCATCAGCCGGACAGCAAGGAGGAATGAGCGTGGATAAGGACACCAGGATCAGTGGGGGTCAATTTATCGCCATCCTGTTTGCCAGCCGCCTGGCGGTATCCCTCACCGCCCTGCCGACGCTGCACCAAACCTCTCACGCCACCGATTTCATGCTTTCCACCGCCCTACAGATCCCGCTGCTGCTGCTGCTGTATCTGCCCATTTGGTGGTTCGGGAGACGGACCCATGGGGCCAGCACGGTGGATTATGCCGGTATTCTTTTCGGACGCGGCGGGCGGGTGGTGGCGGGGCTGTACGCCCTCGTCAGCCTTTATGTCCAGGTGGTGGCGCTTATGCGGTTCGATCATTTCGTCGGCAGCGCCCTGAGTCCGGATATGTCCCGGGTGGCGCTGTGCGGGGCGGTGGTGGCGGCGGCCTTTCTGGCGGCTCTGCATGGCCTGCAGGCGATCGGCCGGGCGGCGGTACTCATCGTCGCGGGCGTGGTGGCCGGGATCGTCTTCGTGTTTCTGGCGCTGCTGCCCCAGATGGATCCGCTATGCTTTGCGCCCCCTCTATATGATGGATTTTCCCCGGTCATCGCCGGGGCGCTGGAGGAGCTGCCCAGGACGCTGGAGGTGGTGAGCATCGGCCTGCTGCTGCCTTACGTCAAGGGCAACATGACCAGGCACTATATCACGTGGACGGTGCTGGTGGCGGCTGGGGTGATCCTCATACAAGCCACCTCGGCGGGGGTGCTGGGGGATTACGGAGAGCTGGTGCTGTTCCCCTATTACACGGCCGTCACCACCGCCCAGATCGGCGTGCTGCAGCGGGTGGATATCCTAGCCGCCTCCCTCTGGTTGGCCGCCCTTTTTGTCAAGATGGCCTTTTTCGCCATGCAGTTTCTAAGCTGTCTGCAGCGCATCGGCGGGCAGCGTTTCAAACTGTTGTATGCGGTGGGAGGCGGCTTGCTGGTGCTGATTTCCGGTTTGCTGCTGGGGAATTCGCCGCTGTTGGAGGAGCGGGCGGTCATATGGGGCATATCTGTGGCGCTGACCGGGCTCATGGCGGTGATTCTGCCGCTGGGGCTCATTGCAGCGGATGCGATGCGGAATAAACGGCTGAAGGAGGCGCGGGAAGGATGAAGATGTGGGCGATAATCCTGGCGCTGGCCATCGGAATGGCGCTGCTGCCCGGTTTTCGGGACAAGGCGGAGATCACCGGCAAGGTGGTGGTCACAGCCGTCGGCGTGGATGTGGCGGAAGGAAAGGCGGATTCGTCGGGGGTGAGGGTATCCGTCCAGGCGGTGGAGACGATGAAAACCGCCGGAAGCCTCACCGAGCAGGAGAAGAACGCCACCGAGGTTTACGCGGTGGAGGGGCGCTCCATCGCCGGCTCCATGCAGGCTTTCGCCACCCAGACGGGCCGGGGAGCTTATATTCTCCACAACAAGGTGGTGGCATTGGGGATGGAGGCGGCGAAAACCGTACCCTTGCCCCGGCTGCTGGATTTTTTCATGCGGGATCATGAGAGCCGGCCCACGGTGAACGTGGTGATCTGCCGTGGGAAGGCGGAGGAGCTGGTGGGAATGCCCTCCGCCAGCTACGCCATTCCGGCGGAACAACTGGCCAATCTGCTGACAGAGGGAGAGAGGCAGGGCGGCTGCGTCCGATCCACTTTGCTGGAGGTGGAACGGGCGCTGAGCGGCATGGCCGATGCGGTGCTCCCCATCGTGCGGGTTGAAGGGGAAGAGGAGAAGGCGATGGCGGTGCTGGACGGCGCCGCGCTCTTCCGCAACGGCGTATGGGTGGGGGAGCTGGATGCATCCGCCATCCGGGGGTATCTTTTCATCCGGAACCGGCTGGATTCCTGTATTTATGTGCTGGATACGGACGAGGGGCAGGTAACGGCGGAAATCCGCTCCTCCAAAATAAAAATCGGGCTGACCAGAACCGGACAGACGGTGCGCTACAGCCTGCGGGCAGAATGCGGGGCCGAAATCCGGGAGGAATACGGGAATACGCCGCTGGATGCCGCGCGGCTCCGGCAGATCGAGGAACGCCTGGAGGCGATTATCGAAGGGGACCTGCGCGCGGCGGTGGCGGGATCGGTGACCGCCTATGGCTGCGATATATTGGGATTGGGCCGCCTGACGATGCAGAAGCTTCCCGATGTGATCCGGGGCTTTGAGGAGGAGTGGCCGGAAAAACTGCGGCAGTGCGGTTTCGATTACGGCGTTTCCCTGACCATCGACCGCAGCGGCATGACGGCGGAGGAAAAGGTGCAGTCATCTATTTAAGGGAAAGCCCTTGCGGAGAATTTGCAGAAGCGAGGGATTCCAGAAATCCGAGAGGGGGCGCCAAAGTATCGCCCGAGTCGGCGGAACAATAATATTAACGACTGTTTACTTTTGATTTTGCGTCTGATTTGCGGCCTGCTTTTCCCCATCTCCTCTGACAGATTCGGCAATTATGACGACAAAGCCGGCAGGTGTAGCGTGACACCTGCCGGCTTTGCTTTTTTCGGGATATTCCCTTTTCCTACGGCAGCAGCTTATAAAGCAGCGCCGCATCGTTTTTGGCCACGA
>CAKTTT010000194.1 GCA_934615635.1 uncultured Eubacteriales bacterium
TCACAGGGGAGGTTTTATATGCGTCTCTGTGCTGGAATGAGCGGTTCGGCGGGGTGCGGTATGTGGCGGCGGCCAACTACATCATGGTAAAGAAGATCTATGCGGCCCAGCAGGCCGCCCTGGCGGAGGGCTATACCCTGGTCGTCAACGAAACCTTCCGGCCCTACGATGTACAGTTGAACATCGCGGCGGAGCTGAAGAAGCTGTATCTGGCGGATCCGGAAGTGAAGGCGGGAATCGACCGGCGCCCCTGGAGCATCGGCTGGTTCATCGCCAGCAGAATGTCCACCCACCAGATTGGCTGCGCCATGGATGTGACGCTGGCCAAGGTGCGCCGTGTCCGGTATCGGCTGTCCGGCGGATACCGCTATGCGGAAGTGGCGGAGTATGAGGCGTGTGTCATGCCCACCCCGATCCATGAGCTGAGCGCCGCGGCCGTCTCGCTGGAGAAGCCTGTATCCTCCTCCTCTCCCACCGCCTGGCGGGAGGTGGAGCCCGCCCCCACCATGACGGAGGACGCGCTCCGGCTAAAAAGATATTGCACCCAGGCGGGCCTGTCTCCCCTGGCGTCGGAATGGTGGCACTTCAATGATCTGGAGGCGAAGGAGGCCATCGGCGACGGCTTTACCACAGAGGTTTTTTATCTTGCCGCCTCTCGCAGCCGGATTCCGGAATAAACGGAAGGATTTTGTGGAAATATGGTTTTTAGTTCGCTGAGTTTTCTGTTTCTCTTTTTCCCTGTCACCTTTCTGCTGCACACCGTCGTCCCCAACTGGAAATTCCGCAACGCCCTGCTGATTATCACCAGCCTGGTTTTCTATGCTTGGGGGGAGCCGCTGTATGTGCTGCTGCTGCTCTTCTCCGTCGTGGTCAACTGGGCGTTGGCCCTGGCGGTGGCGGGAAGGGAGAAGGGCCGCAAGGCGCTGGCCGCCGTGGCGGTGGTGTGGAACATCGGGCTGCTGGTGGTGTTCAAGTACAGCGGCTTTCTGATGCAGACGGTCAACGGGCTGCTGGGCATGGACTGGGCCGTCCCCGGCATCCGCCTTCCCATCGGCATTTCCTTTTTCACCTTTCAGGCCCTGTCCTACGTCATCGACGTTTATCGGGACCGGGACTGCGTACAGCGCAGTCTGCCCCGGCTGCTGCTGTATATCTCCTTCTTTCCCCAGCTAATCGCGGGCCCCATTGTCAAATATCACGATATCCGGGAGCAGCTTGCGGCGCGGGAGCTCTCGATGGACGGGAGCGCCGAGGGACTCAGGCGGTTCCTGTACGGATTGGCCAAAAAGGTGCTGATCGCCAACTCCATGGCGGTGGTGGCCGATTATGTGTTCGCGCTGCCCGGCGGCTCTCTGACCGCCCTATCCGCCTGGATGGGCGCGCTGTGCTATCTGCTGCAGATTTACTTTGATTTCAGCGGCTACAGCGATATGGCCATCGGGCTGGGGCGGATGTTCGGCTTCACCTTCAAGGAAAATTTCAATTATCCCTACGCCGCGCTGGGCATCAAGGATTTCTGGCGGCGGTGGCATATTTCCCTGTCCACCTGGTTTCGGGAATACTTGTACATTCCCCTGGGAGGCAACCGTCGGGGAAAAGCGCGGACCTTTCTCAACCAAATGCTGGTTTTTGCGGCCACCGGCCTGTGGCACGGCGCCAATGTGACCTTTTTGGTGTGGGGGCTGTTCCATGGCCTCTTCCTGGTGCTGGAAAGCAGCCGGATTATCCCGGTCGGGAAGGCGGCCGGTCATGCGGTCTCCCGGCTGCTTGTCCGGATCTACACCCTGCTGGTGGTGCTGGTGGGCTTCGTCGTTTTCAGGGCGGATTCCCTTTCTCAGGCGCTGGGCTATCTGGGAGCGATGGTTGCCGGTGGCGGCTCCATGGCCCTGTCGGCGGGGACTTTGTCCTATCTAACCCCCTGGTTTTGCTGCGTTTTCCTCATCGGTTGCATCACCTCCTTTCCGGTGGTCCCCGCGGCGCGCAGGGCGCTTTGCGTCGGCTCGGGCGGGACGCGGCTGTACACGGTCGCCGGGTATGGGCTTTCGCTGCTGCTGTTCGCGCTGTGCGTGCTGTCTCTGGCGGCGGATACCTATAACCCCTTTATCTATTTCCGCTTTTGATCAATCCGGACAGGAGGTGAGCCGATATGAAAAAAGCCTATGTCATTTTGGTGGTGGCGCTGTGCTGCCTTCCCATGCTGCTTTTCCCCATAGCGGGGGAGAAGACTTCGGCGGAAAAGCGGGAGCTCGCCGCCTTTCCCTGCCTGTTTGAGGAGGGGCGGTTCAACGCCTCCTTTTCCCAGGAGATGGACGCCTGGATCACCGATCATTTTTCCTTCCGCTCCGAGCTGATAACGGCGAACAACCTGTTGAAGGCCACGCTCTTTTCCACGTCGGATGAGGATCAGGTGATCGTAGGGCAGGAGGGCTGGCTGTATTTTGCCGAAACAGCGGACGATTATCTGGGACAGAATCGGATGAGCGAGGAAGAGATTGAAAGCGTGGTCTCTGTGCTGCGGTTGATGGAGGAATATGTGGCGGGGCGGGGCGGCCGTTTTGTTTTCGCCGTCGCGCCCAACAAAAACACCGTCTATCCGGAGTATATGCCCTCCTATTACCGGCGGACGCAGGAGGAGACCAATTTGGACCGGGTTACCCGGCGGCTGGCGGGGGAGGCGTATTTTGCCGACCTGAAAGGCGCGCTGCTGGCGTGCGGGGAGCAGACCTACCATGCCCGGGACTCCCACTGGAACAATCTGGGCGCGCTGCAAGGCTACAACGCCATCATGAAAGCGGCGGGAAGACCCCATGAAACCTATGCCGGGGAAGATTGGGAGTGGCGGCGGATATGGGAGGGGGACCTGGACGCCATGATCTTCCCCAAGCTGGGGTATAAGGATCTGCAGGCGGTTTTTTCCACCGAATGGAGCTATACCTACACCTCCAATTTCCATAGCGAGGAGGATATTCTCATCACCACCCGGAATGAAGAGGCCGAGGGGTCGCTGTTGGTATTCCGGGATTCCTTCAGCAATGCGCTGCTGCCCTTCCTGGCGGAGCAATATGAAACGGCGAAATTCTCCCGGGCGGTGCCTTACACGCTGCACGAGCTGGAGACCACCGCCTATACCACCGTGGTTGTGGAGATTGTGGAGCGGAATCTGGGCAATCTGCTTCGCCAGGCGCCGATAATGCCCGCGCCCCAGCGGGATCCGGAGGAGACGGGGGCAGCGGCGGAAGCGGATGCGGTGATCCGTTCCCGGGAAACCGGCGGCTATCTCCATTATTACGGCTATGCGGAGAAGGGGGCGGAGGAAGCCGGCCGGATTTATCTGAGGCTCACCAACGGGACGGAGGAGCGGCTGGTGGAGGCTTTCCCGGTGTTTGAGGCGTCGCTGCTGGAGAAAGAGACGGAGGAAATGGGAAAGAGGGAAAACCACGCCGGTTTTTCCGCCTATCTGCCGTTGGAGGGCTACGGGGATTATGAGGTGGCGGCCGTGCTGCTGGAAAAACGAGGATAAAAACGCATAAGACGGAAAGGAGACTTGGCATGAAAAAAGGTGTGTTGCTGCTGGCGGTCCTGCTCCTGGCGACGGCGTTGTCCGCCTGCGGAGGGAAAAAGGAGGAGGGAATCGCGGCGCATATCGAGATCAACGGCGTGGAGCTGGCGCTGAATGCGGAGTTTACCGCCGAGAAGGCCGAGGCGCTGGGAAAAACCGATCAGGTGATCGAGGCGCCGAGCTGTCATTATGACGGGTCGGACAGCATCTATTACTATCCGGGCTTTACGGTGTACACCTACAAGCAGGGGGAGAAATCCATCCTCTACAGCGTGGAGGCGACCGACGGCGCCCTCTCCACACCGGAGGGGGCCAAGGTCGGGATGACGCTGGAAGAGATCCGCGGGATTTACGGAGAGGCTGGCGAGGAAACAGCCGCGGGGATTTCCTACGCCATCGGCGAGGGGATGAAGTTGAATTTCCGCCTGGCGGACGGGACGGTGTCCCTGATCGAGTATTACGCGGAATAGGGGCGGTTTCTCCTGTGGGACTTGCCCTTCGCAAGCCTTTTTGCTGGAAAAAACGATCAAAAACACCCCGCTGCAGCATGGCAGCGGGGTGTAATCGTATACGGCGGCCGCCGTTTTTCTGC
>CAKTTT010000195.1 GCA_934615635.1 uncultured Eubacteriales bacterium
TCGCACACCAGCACGGCGGCGATCAGCGCGGCCAGCATACCCAGAATAAACAGGATCCCCCCCATGGTGGGGGTCCCCTGTTTATTCTTGTGCCACGCCGGGCCCACGTCCCTGATCGTCTGTCCGAACTTCAGCCTGTGCAGCACCGGGATCAGCCATTTTCCCAGCAGCGCCGACAGCAGGAACGCCGCCAGCGCCGTGGCCGCCACCACGGTTATCCCCATCGCATCCATATCCAATCTACCTTCCTGTGTAAACTGACCGCGGCCCCCCTCGGGAGAAGCGCGGCCGGCGGCCTGGGCCGCCCAGCCTTCCTTTTATCCGCCCTCCCGGAAGCCGTTTCATCCGCCGCGGCCGTGAAGGCGTTTTCTCCTTTTACCCATTCATTCCGGCCGCTCAGTCTCCGCTTTCCTGCAGGGCCTCCGCCACAACCTCCCGCTCATCCAGATGGATGATGCCGCTTTTCAAAATCTGATAAGTTTCATGCCCCTTGCCCGCCAGCAGCACCGTATCCCCCGGCCGGGCGTGGAGAACGGCCCACCGGATGGCCTCCGGCCGGTTCTCGATCACCTTGTAGGGCGTTTTGCTGCCCTTTATCCCCTCCAGGATATCCTGGATAATCCCTTCCGGCTCCTCCGTCCTGGGATTGTCGGAGGTGATTACCATAAAATCGGATAGGGCGGCGGCGATGGCCCCCATCTGCGGCCGCTTTCCCTTGTCCCGGTCCCCGCCGCAGCCGAAAACCGTCACCAGCCGGCCCTCGGTGCATTTTTTCATGGTTTTGCAGATATTCTCCAGACCGTCCGGGGTGTGGGCGTAATCGATCACCACGGTAAAATCCCGCCCGGTGGGGACGATTTCCGCCCGGCCCTTGATGCCCGGCGCAGCGGACAGGGCGTCCACCACCTTGGCGAAGGGCATACCCAGGGTCAGGGCGCAGGAGGCGGCCGCCAGGGCGTTGTAAACGGAGAAGTCCCCCGGAATCCCCAGCCGTACCCGCCCGATGACCCCGGTGCCCACCAGCTCGAAATCCACGCCGTCCGCCCGGCCCCGGATGTTCCGGGCGGTGTAGTCCGCCTCGTCGTTGCCGGAAGAGTAGGTCACCAGCCGGCAATCCAGCCCCTCGGTGAGTTTCCCGCTCCACGGGTCGTCCATATTGACCACGCCGGTGCGGCAAAGGGTGAACAGACGCTTTTTCGCCGCCAGATAGTTTTCCATGGTTTTGTGATAATCCAGATGATCCTGGGTGAGGTTGGTGAACACCGCCACGTCGAAAGCGCAGCCCTCCACCCGGTCCTGATCCAGGGCATGGGAGGAGACCTCCATGACCGCGTAGGTGCAGCCCTCCGCCGCCATCAGCGACAGCATACTCTGCAGGTCGTAAGGATCCGGCGTGGTGTGCCCGGCGGGCAGCACCCGATCCCCGATCATATTCTGAATGGTGCCGATCAGCCCCACCTTATAGCCGCAGGCCTCCATAATCGCTTTGAGCATATAGGTGGTGGAGGTTTTCCCGTTGGTGCCGGTGATCCCCACCAGATGCAGCTTTTCAGCCGGATTGCCGAACCAGTTGGCGCTCATCCTGGCCCATGCCCGGCGGGTGGAGGGCACCATCAACTGACAAGCCAGCCCCAAATCCCGCTGCGCCACCACCAGGGAAGCGCCGGCCTCCACCGCCTTTTGTGCGAAAGCGTGGCCGTCCGCCGCCGTACCCTGGATACAGACAAAGGCCCAGCCCGGCTTCACCCGGCGGGAATCACAGGTGATGCCCTCTATCTCCATCTCGCCGTCCGCGTAAGCCGCGTCCACTCCGATCATAAGCTGTGACAGCTTCATGTGCGTAACCTCCCTTTCGGATGGGATTTCCATACCGCTCCGCCCTCCCGTCCGGCGGAAGGAAACCGGCGCGCCCGTCTTATAAAAGAGGGGGCCGCGTCCTTTCTCCGCCGGCCGGCGGCATACCGGGCCGTTATGGGTAGTTATGGGTAGTATGGACAGAAAATCTACTCTATATTGTCCTCATATACAAATTCCACCGTGACCACCGTGCCGATGGGGACCTCCGTCCCCGCCGCCAGGCTCTGCCCGGAGGCTTTGGCCTCGCCGCTGCTCAACCCCAGGCCGGAAAGCTGGATGTTCAACCCGGCATTGACCGCCGCGGCATTGGCCCGGGAGACGCTCATCCCCTTGAAATCGGGCACCTTAGCGGTTTTCTGCGTCGTGTCCTCCTCGGTGTACAGCACCACCGTGCCTCCCTTGGGGATGGACTTGCCCGATTCCGGCACCTGCTTGAGCACCGTTTCACCGGAGCCCACGATCTTGTATTCCAGCCCCAGATTGGCCAGCTTGTTCTGGGCGGTTCCCAGGGAATCCCCCTCCACCTTGGGGGTGGTGCGGCTCATGTTGGCGATCTCTTCCTCTGTGTATTTGGGCTCGATGCCCAGGTAGGGCAGCGTATCGTTGAGCACCTTCTGCGCCACCGGAGCGGCGATGGTGCCGCCGAAACGGACGGTGCTCTGCGGCTCGTCGAGCATGACGAGAATGGCCACCTTGGGATCGTCCGCGGGCGCAAAGCCGGAGAAGGAGGCCCATACGTCCTGCTTGGTTTCGGTTTTATCCGCCGTACCCGTCTTGCCCGCCACCCGGTAGCCGGCCACATAGGCATTCTTGGCGCCGCCGCCGTTGACGCTGGCGGCCATCATGGCGGCCAGGCGCTGGGAGGTACTGGCGGAGATCACCTGCCGCTTGACGGTGGGCTCCGTCTTCTGCACCACGTTGCCCTCCTCGTCCAGGATCTGCTGCACCACATAAGGCTGCATCAGCCTGCCGCCGTTGGCCACGGCCGCCATGGCGGTGATCATCTGGATCGGCGTGACCTTGAAGGTCTGGCCGATGGAGCAGGTGGCCAGTTCTACGGGATTCAGGCCGTTGGGGCCCTCCTCCGGATGATACAAATCGGAGGTGATCCGCGCCTCGCCCAGCATATCGATGCCGGTGCGGTCGGTGAACCCGAAGCCGGTGTAGTATTTGAAAAAGATATGCCGGCCAATCTTGGCGCCGAGCTGCATGAAATAGGGGTTGCAGGACTTGGAGATAGCCTGTGCGAAGTTTACCGTCCCATGGCCGGGGGTGCCCACGTGGCATTTGATGGTGGTCCCTTCCACCTTCAGATATCCGGGACAATGGAAGGTGGTGTTTTCATTGGCAATCCCCTCCTCCAGCGCCATGGCGGCGGTGAAGGTTTTGAAAACCGAGCCCGGCTCATAATAGTCGGTCACCGGCTTATTTTTCCACTGCTTCCACTGGGCCGCCTGGAGAGCCTGGGACTTTTCATCCCCCGACAGCATGGCGATCTGGGCCGCCATGTCGGGATCGGCGATCACCTGATACTCGTTGGGGTCGTAATCCCCCTTGGTCGCCATCGCCAGAATGCCGCCGGTGTGCACGTCCATGACGATCACCACGCCGCGCGCCAGCGCGTTGTAGTCCTGCACGGCGCGGTCCAGCTCTTTTTCCGCGTAGTGCTGGATCACCTCGTCGATGGTGAGCTTCAGGCTGTTGCCGTCCTGGGGCGCGTAAAAGCTGTCGTATTCATACCCCATGTCCCCGCCGGTGGCCGTCTGCGCCGACACCTGCCGCCCCGGCGTGCCGGACAGCACGTCGTCGTAGTAGGCCTCCAGCCCCGAAAGGCCGTTGTTGTCGGTGCCGGTAAAGCCCAGCACCGTGGCGGCAAAGTTGCCGTAGGGGTAATACCGCTTTGAATCCTGCGACAGGCTGATGCCCTTATAGCCCTTGCCGCCGTTGCCCTCGATGGCGAACTGACGCACCGCGTCCGCCACCGGCTTTTCCACCTTGAGCTTGATGGTCTGGTAAGAGCTTTTGGTCTTGGCCAGCTTGTCGAGCACCGACTGCTCGTCGACGCCCAGGATCTCGGAGAGGCCGGCGGCGATGCCCGCCCGGTCCTTTTCGTCAATCTCGCTGGGGGCCACGGCCACGGTCCACACCGTGGCGCTCTGGGCCAGCACTTTCATGTTGGCGTCGTAGATCACGCCCCGGTTGGCCGGGATGACGGTGTCTTTCAGCTGCTGGTTGGCGGCTTTTACCTTATAGTCCTCGAACTCGATGATCTGCAGGTCCACCAG
>CAKTTT010000196.1 GCA_934615635.1 uncultured Eubacteriales bacterium
CATCTATAACCTGCTGAAAAACGACCGGTTCCGCAGCCTGTTCATCCAGCGGCTGGAATACAACATGAAGAACGTCTGGAACACCGAGCGGGTGCTGGAGAGGATCGACGAGTTCTACAACCTCTACAAGCCGGAGGTGGCGCGGAACTTTCAGAGGTGGAATCCCTATTCCCTGGTATGGGAAAAGGAAGTGGAAGCCTTCCGGGTGTTCGCCCGCAACCGGCAGAAATATATCCGGAAGGAGCTCTCCTCCTCTCCCCAGGTGGCGGCTATCTTTAAGCTGACGGAAGAGGAGCTGGACCGCATTTTCGAATAACGCCCCGGGGCTGCCGCCCCGGACAGGAGGGACCCGGCCATGGACGGCTATCGTCACGAGAACAAATATTATATCAGCACCGCCGGCTACCAGATGCTCCGCGGCCGCCTTCAGGCGGCGCTGGAAACCGATCCCAACACCGTCCATCCCGACGGGAAATACATGATCCGCAGCCTCTATTTCGACGATTACTGCCAAACCGGGCTGCTGGACAAGGTGGAGGGAATCGAGGACCGGGAGAAGTTCCGTATACGGTTTTACGATATGCGGGACGACTTCATTCGTCTGGAGGCCAAGCAGAAGCGGAACAATCTCACCAAAAAGCTTTCCGCCCGCCTCACCCGTCCCCAGGTGGAACGGATTCTGGCGGGGGATACCTGGTTTCTCTACGACGCCGGGAAGGAGCAGCCCCTGCTGCGCAATTTCTACTATAAATGCCGCACCCGCCTGCTGCGCCCCGCCGTCATCGTGGACTACTACCGGGAAGCCTATATTTTCCAGGACGTGCGCCTGACCTTCGACATGGATCTGGCCACCGGCAACTACCGTACCGACCTGTTCAGCCGGGATATCCGCACCATCCCTGTCTTCCCCTCCGATCGGGTGATCTTGGAGGTCAAATTTGACGACGATCTTCCCTTCTCCGTACGGCAGCTCCTGCGGCCGATTCCCGCCATCCGCTGCGCCATTTCCAAATACGAGCTGTGCAGGCAGTTCCAATAAATATGTAAATTTACCGTACGAGGCGGTTCGGCCGCTATCGGCGGTTTGGAGGTTGTAATATGGGCTTTCTAGACATGATCAAAAACAGCGTGGTGGAACAGTTCTCCACCGGCACCACCGTGGGACAGATGATCCTTTCTCTCGTGGTGGCCTTCGGCATGGGGCTCTTCATCCTGCTGATCTATCGCCAAACCTTCCGCGGCGTCCTGTATTCCAAAGGCTTCGCCTTCTCCCTGATCCTGCTGGCCATGGTGACGGCCCTGGTGATCCGGACCATCTCCTCCAACCTGGCGCTGTCCCTGGGCATGGTGGGCGCCCTGTCCATCGTCCGGTTCCGCACCGCTATCAAGGATCCGGTGGACACGGTGTTCATGTTCTGGTCCATCACCTGCGGCATCATGGCCGGCGCGGGGCTTTATCTCATCGGCATCATCGCCTGCGTGGGGGTAGGCTTCCTGTATTTTGTCATCTCCCTCTTCCACAAAAAGTCCAAATCCCCCTATCTGCTGGTGGTGCGGTACGATCCCGCCAAATCCGCCAACATCGGCAAGGCGTTGCGGATCCTGCCCAAGCACCGGATCAAATCCCGCACCATGACCCGCAGCGGCGCGGAAATCACGGTGGAGGTTTCCTTGCGGGACGATGAGATGACCACCATCGACAAATTCTTGTCGGTGGACGGCGTGATGGATGCCAGCCTTGTGAGCTACGAGGGAGAATTCGGCCTCTAATTTTCACATAATCCGAAATCAGCCGGAAAGGAAGGTTCCCCCACATGACCAAAGACGCTGCCTCCACCGTTCTCGCTATCTTGAAAAATTTGGTGATCGGGGCCGTGCTGGGAATCGCCAATGTTATTCCCGGCGTCAGCGGCGGTACCATGGCCGCCTCCTTCGGCATTTACGATCAGTTGATCCAGCTTCTTTCCCATTTATGGACCGAGCTGAGAAAAAACTGGAAAAAGAACCTGCTGTTTCTGCTTCCTCTTGGGGCCGGTCTGGTGATTAGCATACTGCTGTGCAGCAAGCTGGTGAGCTTCCTGCTGGAGCATTACAACGTCCCCACCAATTTCTTCTTCATCGGCGTCATTCTGGGCAGCATCCCGATGATTTTGGGGAAAACGGTGAAGCCGAAAGCCCGGCCCAGCCTCTTGCTTCCTTTTCTCCTCACCTTAAGTCTCATGGTTTTAATGGCGATCTCCTCCGGCGGGGAGCAATCCGCCGTGCGGTATACCGAGCTGACGGTTCCCGTATTTTTCCTAATGCTTCTTTTCGGCGCCGTGGCCGCGGCCTGTATGATCGTACCGGGCATCAGCGGCTCCTTCGTCATGGTGCTGATAGGCGCCTACGGCTCGGTGATCAAGGCCGTGTCTGATCTCAACCTCCCGCTGCTTCTCCCCTTTGCCATCGGCGCGGTGCTGGGGCTTTTCCTCTGCGCCAAGGGCATCGGCTTTCTGCTCAATCGATATGAGCAGATGACCTATTCCGGCATTCTGGGCTTTGTGGTCGGTTCCATCTTCACGCTGGTGCCGGCGAACTTCCAGCTTGCCCGGGACGGTTTGGTCTGCGCCCTGGTGCTGATCGCGGGCGGTCTGATCACCTATCTCTTCAACCGGGCCGGCCATTCATAAACGGTATTTCACCCCCAAAAGCGGCGGGAATCCTGAGGATTCCCGCCGCTTTTTGAGTGCCGTTTAAACGAAAGAGATCCACCGGCTGTGCCGGTGAGAAAAAGGATCTTTCGCATTCTCCGTATTGAGGGAAGCGAAATGACAAATAAAAGAATGGGAACAGGTCAAAAAAACGCTTTGCTGGGACGACCTTCCGCAATAGCCCCGCCCCTTCTGACTCGCGCCGGGCTCTCCGCCTTCCACCCGATGATATGAAAATGGAGAGAAAGCATTCCGCCTCCTCTCCACGCTCCTGCCAACAGTTGCAAATGGTAGAAATAAAAACCTTATTTCGCCACGGCGTCCTTAAACGCCTTGCCGGCCTTGAAAACAGGCTGCTTGGAAGCCGGAATGACAATCGATTCCTTGGTGCGGGGGTTGCGTCCGGTTCTCTCGCCGCGGGCGCGCACCTCGAAAGTGCCGAAGCCGACCAGCTGAACCTTGTCCTCTTTAGCGACCGCTTCCACAACGGAGTCCAGGACCGCGGAAACCGCTTTCTCAGCATCCTTCTTGGAAAGACCGGATTTCTCGGCGACAGCAGCAATCAATTCCACCTTGTTCATTCTTTTTACCTCCTAGAATTTATACACCAGCGGGCAAAGCCACACATGGATGCAACAGTCAAACGGATGCATCCGCATCCTTTTTTGCTTCCCTCCACAGCTCGTCCAACCGCTCCAGGGAGGCGGCGCTCATATCCAGGCCCTGTTCCCCGGCCAGCCGCTCCACCCTGCGGAACCGGCGGATAAACTTATCCGTGGCACGGGTCAGCGCCTGCTCGGCATCGGTTTTGAGAAACCGGGAAACATTCACGGCGGAAAACAGCAGGTCTCCCAGCTCCTCCTCCACCGCATCCGGATCTCCCTCGTCGATGGCCTCCTTCAGCTCGGCCCTCTCGCTGTCCAGCGATTCCAGCGCGCCGGACACATCCGGCCAATCAAAGCCCACCCGGCGGGCACGATTCTGCACCTTGGCGGCCCGCATCAAGGCAGGCAGGGTACGGGGTACGCTGCCCAGCAGATCCGCCTGGGTTTTATCCCCCTTCGTCCGGCGCTTGATCGCGTCCCAATTCTGCAGCACCTCGCCGGCGGAATCCACCGTGGTTTCTCCAAACACATGAGGATGGCGGACAATCAACTTCTTACAGATGCCGTCCACCACATCGTCAAAGGCGAAAACGCCCTTTTCCTCCTCGATGCGGGAATGGAACACCACCTGCAGCAGTACATCCCCCAGCTCCTCTTCCAGCGTGCGGGCGGAGGCCAGCTGCGCCGAACACTGCGCGTTTTTCTCCGCCAGCTGTTCCTGCTTTTGGCGGCAGGCTTCCAGCCTCTGCTGGCACGCGGGCAGCTC
>CAKTTT010000197.1 GCA_934615635.1 uncultured Eubacteriales bacterium
GCGCGGCCATCTGGGACGAGGTCAAGGACCGTCTGAACAAGAGCGCCCTGGGCATGTCGGGCGGCCAGCAGCAGCGGCTGTGTATCGCCCGGGCGCTGGCGGTACAGCCGGATATCCTGCTGATGGATGAGCCCACCTCCGCTTTGGATCCCATTTCCACCCTGAAGATCGAGGATCTGATGCAGGAGCTGAAGAAAACCTATACGGTGGTCATCGTCACCCACAATATGCAGCAGGCCGGCCGGATCGCGGACCGGACCGCCTTCTTCCTGCTGGGGGAGATCGTGGAATATGACGATACCGCCGTCATGTTCAACACCCCTCACGACAAGCGCACCGAGGATTATATCACCGGCCGGTTCGGCTGAGGAGAGGATGAATGGTATGCCGAGAAACGTATTTGACAGAGAGCTGGAACGGCTGGGCGCCGATCTGGCGGACATGGGCCGCCGGGTGGATGTGGTTATGCTGGATACCATCCACTGCCTGAAAACCATGGACACCGCGGCGGCCGGCCGGGTTTTCGGGCATGATGGGGAAATCAACGCCCGGGAAAAGAGCATAGAGCAAAGCTGCATGAACCTCATCGCCCTACAGCAGCCCCTGGCCCGGGATCTGCGGGCCATCACCGCCACCCTGAAGATCATCACCGATATGGAGAGGATCGCCGACCAATGCGCCGATATCTGCGAGATCCTCTCCACCGTGTCCGGCCTGGCCGCTTTCAATCCCCCGCCCAAGCTGCTGGATATGTTCGATAAGGCGCGCCGGATGTTCGCGGGGGCGCTGGATGCGTATATCCGCCGGGACGGCAAGCTGGCGGAAGCCGTCTGCCGCTCGGACGACGAGGTGGACGCGCTGTTCTCCGCCTCCATTCTGGAGCTGTGCGGCAAGATCAGCCAGGAAGGCGCGGCGGTGCCGGAAAACGTGGATTTTATGTTCATCGCCAAATACATCGAGCGGATCGCGGATCACGCCACCAATGTGGCGGAATGGGCGGTTTTTGTGGAGACGGGCGCACATCCCAATCTCAACGACACCCAGGCGGGACATTGAGACTGGACAAGACGGCGCCGTCCGGTTATACTAGAACGGGAGGCAGTCTTCAAAGCAAACGAGGGAGGGCGATTTCATGCCCCTGATTTATATTGTGGACGACGAACCCCACATCCGCCATCTGGCCGCCGTCGGCCTTAAGGATGCGGGCTTTGAGACGGCGGAGTTTTCCGACGGGGCAGTGCTGCTCCACGCCGTCAACCAGAAGCAGCCGGACGCCATCCTGCTGGACTGGATGATGCCGGGACAGGACGGCTTGTCCGTGCTGAAAACCCTGCGGCAGAACGCCGCCACCCGGCCGATCCCCATTTTGATGATGACCGCCCGCTCGGATGAGGTGGATCGGGTGCTGGGGCTGGAGCTGGGGGCGGACGATTACGTCACCAAGCCCTTCAGCCTCAAGGAACTGGCCGCCCGGGTGCGGGCGGTGATCCGCCGGCAGGAATATCTGGCCGCGCCGGAAGCCCAGACCCTCAGCGGCGGGGGGCTGGAGCTGGATTACAGCCGCCGGCGGGTGCTGAAAAACGGCGAGCCGGTGGAGTTGACTCAGCGGGAATTCGAGCTGCTGTATACCCTGATGAAAAGCCCGGGACGGGTGTTCACCCGGGAGATGCTGCTGGATACCGTGTGGAAGGTGGATTTCTACGGCGATACCCGTACCGTGGACGTGCATGTGCGCTATCTCCGCCAGAAGCTGGAGGATGAGCCGGACAACCCCAAGCGGATCCTGACCGTGCGGGGCGTGGGGTATCGCTTCACGGACGAGCCGTGAGAAAATAACGGAATAACATTTGTTAAAATAAATTCGATTTGCAAAATTGCATAACGGAAAGCAGGCCTTTCTCCACCCTTTTCCTGCCGGTATACGGCGGGGAAAGGGTGTATGAGTTTTACCCCGCCATCTTTGCCCGATCGTCGGCCGCCGGGCACGCTTTTTACCCCGTAGGCCGAAACCGGTTCCGGAAGGATCGCTTTTCGGCAAAAATTAACAACAGTTTACAAATTTTGGCGGCGTTCTGCCGATAAGGAGTCTATTATGCCGTTTTTACCTATAACAGCCGAAGAAATGCGGTCCCGAGGATGGGAGAGCGCCGACGCAGTGGTGGTCACGGGAGACGCCTATGTGGACCATCCCAGCTTTGGAGCGGCCATTATCTCCCGGGTGCTGGAGGCCGAGGGCTTCCGGGTGTGTGTGCTCTCCCAGCCCCGGAGCCGGGAGGATTTTCTCCGGTTCGGCCGTCCCAGCCTGGGCTTCTTCGTTACCGGCGGCAACATCGACTCCATGGTGGCCCATTATACCGCCGCCAAGCGGAGGCGCAGCGACGACGCCTATACCCCCGGCGGCCGGGCCGGAGCCCGTCCCGACCGGGCGGTTACGGTATATTGCCGGCAGATTCGGCAGGTTTTCCCGGATATCCCCATCATTATCGGAGGATTGGAGGCGTCGCTGAGGCGCTTCGCCCACTACGATTATTGGGACGACCGGGTCCGCCCCTCGATATTGCTGGAAAGCGGCGCAGATCTGCTGGTTTTCGGCATGGGGGAGGAGCAGAACATTGCCATTGCCCGCCGGCTGGCGGCGGGGGAACTGGCGTCCTCTCTGACGGACATCCGGGGCACCTGCTACAGCGTGGCCACGGCGGACTATAGGCCGGGGCCCTGTGCGGAATGTCCTTCCTTTGAGCAGGTTTCCCCGCCCACCGAGGCGGGTAAACGGCAGTACGCCGTCTCCTGCCGGATTCAGCAGGAAGAGCAGGATGCGCTCCGGGGCAGGAGGGTGATCCAGCGCCACGGCGACCGCATTGTGGTGCAGAATCCGCCCATGCCGCCCCTGACGACGGCGGCTTTCGACCGGGTATATGAGCTGCCCTATATGCGGGCGTATCATCCCTCTTATGAAGCGGCGGGCGGGGTCCCGGGCATCGAGGAGGTGCAGTTCTCCATCATCCACAACCGGGGCTGTTTCGGTGCCTGCAATTTCTGTTCCCTGTCCTATCATCAGGGGAGGATGATCGCCTGCCGCAGCGAGGAGAGTCTGGTGCGGGAGGCGGAGGTGCTGACGAAGCTGCCGGGCTTCAAGGGATATATCCACGACGTGGGCGGCCCCACGGCCAACTTCCGCCGTCCCTCCTGCGCCGGGCAGTTAAAGCGGGGACTGTGCAAGAATAAAAAATGTCTGGCGCCCGAGCCCTGCCCCGCGCTGGAGGCGGATCACAGCGAATATCTCCATCTCCTCCGCCGTCTGAGACAGGTGCCCGGGGTGAAAAAGGTGTTCATCCGCTCCGGGATCCGGTTCGATTATCTGCTGGCGGATCCGGACGAGAGCTTTTTCAAGGAGCTGGTGGCCCATCATGTCAGCGGACAATTGAAGGTGGCGCCGGAGCATTGCTCCGCCCCGGTTCTGCGCTGTATGGGAAAGCCCCCCATCGCCACCTATAAAAAATTCCAAAAGCGATTTTACGAGCTGACGAAAAGCGCGGGGAAAAAACAGTATCTGGTGCCCTATCTGATGTCCTCTCACCCCGGCAGCACCATGCGGGATGCCATCGAGCTGGCGGTCTTTTTAAAAAAGGAAGGATTGCGGCCGGAGCAGGTGCAGGATTTTTATCCCACCCCCGGCACGGTTTCCACCTGTATGTTTTACACCGGGCTGGATCCCTATACCATGGAAAGGGTATATGTGCCGCGCACGCCGGAGGAGAAGGCCGGGCAGCGGGCGCTGCTTCAATATTTCCGGCCGGAAAATCGGCGGCTGGTGCTGGACGCGCTGAAAAAAGCGGGGCGGACCGATCTGATCGGCACGGGACCGGATTGTCTGGTGGCGGACGACAGGCCGAGGGGAGGATCCGGCCGGCGGCCCGCTAAAAAGGGGAAAACCTTCAAGAGACGATAGTCAAGCCTCCACTGAAGCGGCGGCTTGCGTAGGGCCCAAAAGGGCTTGATACCGGGTCTGGTACTC
>CAKTTT010000198.1 GCA_934615635.1 uncultured Eubacteriales bacterium
GACACAGGCTGCGCAGCCTGTGATAGGTAGTGAGCCGCAGCACCATGCGCAGGCCCCAATACAGAGTTTTGAAATCATAGCCTATACGCGTCGGTTCACCGCCGGTACCAGAGCTGGCTACCCGGACCGCAGGCGTGCGTCCGGTCAGGGAGGAGAGGGGGTGGGCTTTGAGAAACAGTGTGGGCAGCGCCGGAAGAAGGCGGAGATCTTCCATGGTGCGCAGTGCGTCGGGCTCAAAGCCCCGCTCCCGACAGATCAAGGCGTATTCCGGACAGCGAGCCGCATGATGAGCGGCATTCCTTCGTACAGCTTCCAGAAATAATCCATCTGAGGCCGGAAGATCATAGGGCGCCGGGAAGGCGAACAGTTTGCGGCGATAGTCCATGAGGTGGGAGCCTCCTTTACGCGGTGTTTCGTGTGAGGAAGCGGGAAGAGACGGCAGAATTAGGCGGAGGACTACTTCAGAGGGGAAGATTCCGGCCGATCCGGCGGCACACGCCGCATGAAAAGAGCAGGACCCGCGCTCCCCGGCGGAAATCCCGGGAAGAGGCAGGTCCTGCGGATTACAACCGGCGGTGCTTGGCGTTATAGGGCAGGGGGCCGGGCCATTGCCGCAGGATCTCCTCATACCGCTTATAGGCCCGGGCCACCGCCGTGTCCCAGGAGAGGTAAAGATCCCTGCCGGCGTTATGCCCCACCTGAGCCAGATGCTCCCGGCTCTGGCAGGCGTCCAGCATCACGGCGGCGCAGTCAGCGGCCCGCTCCTCGGCCAGGAAGCCGGAAACGTCATGCTCCGCCCCTTCCGCCGCGCAGCTTCCCCGGATCAGCAGGGTGGGACAGTCGCAGGCGGCCGCTTCCTTCACCACGATCCCCGAGGTATCGTAGGTGGAGGGGAAGAGGAACATATCCGCCAGGGAGTAGAACACCCGGAGATATTCCCGGTCATATACCGGACCGGTAAAGGTGACGCATTCCGCCAGTCCCTGCTGCGAGGCATACTCTCGGATAGCGGGGGCGTCATAGCCGTCTCCCACCATCAAAGCCCGGAAGGGAACGCCTCTGCCGCGGAGAATCTTCAGCGTATCCAGGATGAGCCGCACGTTTTTGTACCACATCATGCGGCCGACAAACAAAAAGACAAACTCGTCCTGCCGGATCTGGTATTTTTCCCGAAGCTCCTCCACCTTCTCCGGCGTCGCCCGGCCATAACGGAAGTCGGTGCCGTTTTCCATTACCATATAGCTGCCTTTGTAGCCGATGTCCCGCAGGGACTGGGCGCAGCCCTCGGTCACCACCCAGATCTCATCCGCGGCGTTGATATTTTCCAGCAGAAACCGCATGGCGATTTTTCGGAAACCGTGGAGGGCGATACGTTTGGAGATATCGATATCAAACTTGGTGTGGTAGGTGAGAACCACCGGCACCTTCGGACGGTGGTTGATGTTGCTCACCAGCACGGAGGAGGCGAAGGGAGCGTGGACGTGCATGAGATCGAACCGTTTGGCCCGCAGCTTGAGCAGCGTATCGGGATTGAAGGGATTGCCCGCCCGATAGCCGATCCGCCGGTCCAGCGGCACCGACTGATACCGGAACACCTCGAAGGGATACCGGTCCTCCACCCCCTTGTATTCCGGGGTCACCACCGTCACGTTGCAATGGTTCTGCTGCAGCACGGTGGCATAATTCTTAACCGTCTGGGCCACGCCGTCGATGGTCGGCGGAAAGGAATCGTTGAACAGGCCGATGTTGAGCTTCCTCATGTGAACACCCTTTCGCGTTGTTGCTCTTCTATTTTACACGCAACCGCCGGAGCAATCAAGCCCAGGAAATGAAGATGTGCTTAAAATTAGGCGAATAATCCATAAGATGAGGCTGAAATTTTCCTCTCTTGCTCTTTTATCTTACGAAGAAATACGGTATAATATCCCTATATGCGCCGTCCTCGGACAAAATCGGCCGGAGGCGGTGGCTCCATTGAAGGAGGCAGGATATGGCTAAGAAATTCAGCGTTTCGCTGGCCGTCGTCATGAAAGAGCTGGGGCTGGAAACCGTTTATCTCCCGGGAAATCCGGAGGAGCTGGAGGTTTCCTGCTGCGACGTCAATCGTCCGGGACTGGCTTTGAGCGGCTACTACGATTATTTCGACAGCGACCGCATACAGGTGCTGGGAAAAAGCGAATACGGATTTTTGGAGGATTTGGCGCCCGAGCTGCGGAGCAAACGGCTGGATGAGCTGGCGGTTCATAAGCCTCCCGCCATTGTCGTTTCCCGCAGCCTGGAGATTTTCCCCGAGCTGCAGGCCAGTTGTGAGAGAAACGGCGTGCCGCTGCTGCGCTCCCCGGACACCACTTCCGGTTTCATGGCGGCGCTGATCGCCTTCTTGAACGTGCAGCTGGCGCCCCGGATCACCCGGCACGGCGTGTTTGTGGAGGTATACGGCGAGGGCATCCTGCTGGTGGGGGACAGCGGCGTCGGCAAGAGTGAGACGGCCATCGAGCTGGTTAAACGCGGGCATCGGCTCATCGCCGACGATGCGGTGGAGATCCGCCGGGTTTCCAATAAAACCCTGGTGGGTTCGGCGCCGGAGAATATCCGGCATTTTATCGAGCTGAGGGGCATTGGCATCATCAATGCCCGGCGGATTTTCGGTATGGGCGCCGTCAAGGTGACCGAGAAAATTGATATGGTTATCCAGCTGGAGCAGTGGGATAATGAAAAGGTGTACGACCGCATGGGGCTGGATAATGAGTACGCGGATATTCTGGGCATCAAGGTGCCCATGCTCACCATTCCGGTTAAACCCGGCCGCAATCTGGCTATTATTATCGAGGTGGCGTCCATGAACAGCCGCCAGAAAAAGATGGGCTACAACGCGGCGCAGGAGCTGATGCACAATCTGGGCATGGCGGACGACATTCCGGCGCCTCCCTCCGTCCAGGTGGAATGGAACAAATACTGATACGGAGAGGATCAGGCATTATGGCGCAGTCGATTGTAGCGGATTTTCATTGTCATACCCTGGCTTCCAGCCACGCGTACAGCACCGTCGCCGAGGTGGCGCGGCAGGCGGCGGCCATGGGGATGCTGGCCGTGGGGTGTACCGACCACGGCATCGGTATTGAGGACGCTCCCCATCTCTGGCATTTTCTCAACCTGCGGATCCTGCCCCCTTATATCGACGGCGTGCGGGTGTTGCGGGGCGTGGAAGCGAATGTCATGGATTTCACCGGACGGCTGGATATGCCGGAGGAGGCGTTCCAGCGGCTGGAACTGGTGATCGCCTCCATGCACGAGGGGGTTATGCCGCAGGGGAGCCGGGAGGAGCATACCGCCGCCTGGCTGGGAGTGGCCGCCAATCCCCGGGTGGATATCATCGGCCACAGCGGCGCCCCTTGCTTCGCCTATGACTACGAGGAGGTAATCCCCGTTTTCGGCCGGATGGGCAAGGTGGTGGAGATCAATGAGAACACCTTCGCGGTGCGGGAGCATTATCTGCCCAACTGCCGGCGGATCGCCCAGCTTTGTATGCGGCACGGCGTGCGGGTGGCGGTGGATTCGGACGCGCATTATCACAGTCTGGTGGGCCGGGCGGACCGCAGCCTCGCCATGCTGCGGGAGATCGGCTTCCCGGATGAACTGATCGTCAACGCGAGCGCGGAAAATCTGCGGGCCTATCTTGAGGAGAAACATATTACCTTGTAAATCAACATATAGAAATGTGAGGAATCGGATATGTACAGAATCGGAATCGACCTGGGCGGCACCAATATTGCGGCGGGCGTGGTCAACGATGCGTTTGAGATTGTCGGCCGCGCCAAATGCAAAACCGCCATGCCCCGGCCGGCTGGGGAGATCATCCGGGATATGGCCAAGGTGGCCCGGATGGCTGTGGAAAATGCGGGCCTGGCGCTGGCGGATATCGCGTATGTGGGGGTGGGCAGCCCCGGCACCTGCAACCCGGACACCGGCATTATCGAATATGCCAACAACCTGCA
>CAKTTT010000199.1 GCA_934615635.1 uncultured Eubacteriales bacterium
ATTGTTCGGTTTTATCCGTCTTTCCGCTTTATATCATACCCCGCCGGGGTGACGGAACGGTGACAGGGATGGTGACAATTTGGTCATATTGAAAAAGGGGCGGCGGCTTGTCCTCCCGCCGCCGCGTCCTGGATTCAACAGGGGGGACATTGACGAAAGCCCTCTGCCGCAGGAAACCCTGCGGCAGAGGGCGAATGAATATGTACGAACGGTAAGAAGAGAGGGCTGGAGATGACATAAAGGCGTGCCTGGGGATTAAGGGCAGGCAGGCGGTCGGGAGCGATAGGACGGCGCACCCGCCGGCAACGAAGGCCGGCCGCTTTTTGCCGGTTTCCCAAACGGGAATTCCACTTTTCCCTTTCCCGCCCCTGCGGGCTCCCGGGCTTTTGGGGAGGATATCCGACGCTTCATTCCGTAATATTGTACATTTTCAGCACGCCCTCCAGCCCCTCATCGATTTCCTCCCGGGAGAAATCCGCTTTTTCCAACGCTTCGTCGGAAAGGGCGCGCAATTGGGTATAAAACCACAGCGCCAGCTTGAGCTTGCCGGGGGTCAGCCCCTCCTCCAGCATATCGTACAGATCGTTTTCCGCGCCGTTGATATCCAGGTTTTGGATTTTCGAGAGCATACCCTCTTCCTTTTCGGAGAGGCTGCCGCCAATTTCGTCCTCCCGGATCAGATCCACGGTGTTGTTGTCCTTATCGAAGACGATTTTAGCGATGGACCGGGAGAGCATTTCGATCTGCCGCATGATGTAGTCGTCGGTAAACATACAGCATCCCCTTTCTTATGCGCTGCGGCCGCGGGATATGGGGTATTATAACATAAATAGGAAGATACAGCCAGTGAAATCGGATATCCTCTTATTGGGATCAGGACTGTCCAATCTCTACAAATTGGTATTGAATATTTTGTGCCGCAATTCTTTGATACATAGTGGATAAAATGGTGCGGATATAGTACAGTATGGCTGAAGGCGGTTCCTCATGCACGATATGGACGGCTGAACCGATACGGCGGGGTATCGTCGCCTATAACGCCGTGAAGAATGGGCGGTATTTTATCTTTGTCGGGTGATCGTGCATACCATATCATCATGAAATGAGGGAAGGGCATGAAATGTCGGTTTTCAGCTTTGGCGGCGGGGCTTCTCATTCTGTCTTTTCTCCCTTCCTGCAGCCCTGAACAGCCGGTTCTGCGGGAGGTGTCCTACCTGCCGCCCAAGCCGGTCTATACGGCGCGGCGGGTGACGCTGGGCGTGCCGCCGGACGAGCTGGGCTGCGGGGAAGGCGAGAGCCTGGAGAGGGGCGCGCTGTGGGGATACGGCGACAGATTGTATACCCTTTATGGCTGCAGGGAGGAGATGGCGCAGTTTTCCTCCGGCGTGCAGATCACCGCCCACGATGCGGCGAGCCGACCGGATAGGGTGCTGTACGCCGACAGAAACGCCCGGTTTCACGGTGAGGGCGGCGTCACCAGTCAGGCTGTTTTTTGGACAGAATACGCGGGGCCGGGAAAGGGAGCCTGGTGCCTGAAGCTTTGCCGCCTATCCGGCGGGGGCGCGGAAACCCTGTTTACACAGGACGAGGAGGAGCCGCTGCCTTACAGTGTGACGGAGGATCGGGTTTACTGGCTGCAGGATGACCGGATGTTTATCTACGACGTCCACAGCGGCCGCACTGACAGCCGGCCGGCGAAGCTGGAGGCCGCGCGGATTGTGGACGCAGAGGGGGAGGCATGGGTGCTGCGCGGGGAAGAGGGCGGCCTGGAGTTGTGGAACCCGGAAAAACAGACCGTGACGGCTTCTTACCGGCTGCCGCCGGAGATGCTCTGGAAGAGGGTATATGTCGGCGGACGATTTATAGTGATCAACGATTTTGAGCAGAGCTATTATCTGCTGGATCGCAAGCATGGATCGCTGACCCGTCTGTTTAAGCCGGGGGATTATGCGATTCGGTCTCCGCTGGTGGTGGGGAACAGCTTTCTCTTCGCCGCCGGGGAAGGCATCTGTTGCGTGGATCTGGAGGAAAACCGGCTGTATCCCGCGCTGGCGGACGAATCCGCCCGGTGGGCGGAGCTGCTGCCCTTGCTGGACGGCGGGGGTGTTTACTGGGTCGACGGAGAGAATGTGTGGATTCTGCCGACAGCGTGAGAGAAGGGGTGGCCGAGCCTCTTCCTCGCCCTTATTACAATAAAATTGGACAGGAAAGCTGGGCAGCCGGTCTGGCTTTCTTTCCATCTCTTGCCTAAGCTACAATAAGGGGAGCAACTGGCTGACCACACGCTCCTTGGGCGTTCATGTCCGAGCAAAGACTGTCAGCCATCCTTTACTATATAAAGAAGGAAAAAGCGGGACAAATCGTGGGCGATTTGTCCCGCTTAACGCCGTCTTAGGAAAGGAGGATGGCCGTCGGTCGCTTTCGCTCAGGCCCCATCCGCGTCAAAGCCCGCGTACATGATATTGGTGGCATGATCGGATACCCGCTCCAGGTCGGTGAGGATATCAATGAAGATCATGCCGATATCCGGGGTGCATTCCAGGCGGTTGAGCCGTTCCACATGGTGGTACCGCAGCTCCACCACCAGGTCGTCGATTTCCTCTTCCTGGAGGATGATGCTGTCGGAGGCGTTTTTGTTGGGCTGGCGCGCCATGAAGAAGGCGACGGATTCGTCGATGATCCGCAGCACCCGTTCGTTCATATCCCGCATCTCCGCCTCCGCTTCCGCCGAGAAGGGGGGAGGAGAGCCCTCAAACCGCTGGGAGTATTCCAGAATGTTTTCCGCGTGGTCGCCTATACGCTCCAGATCGTTGACCACATGGAAGAGGGAGCCCACCAGACGGCTGTCGGATTCCAAAAGATCCAAGGCGTGAATTTTCACCAGATAGGCGGTGATGTTGTGGTTGAGATAGTTGATGACCATCTCGTTTTGCTTGATCTGCTTTTCCGTTTCCTTGTTGGGCTGGAAAAAGGTATTCATGGAGAGCTGGAAGTTACCCCGGGCGATGTCCGCCATCCGCTGCACCTCTTTGACCACCTGCGCCACGGCGATGGGCGGCGTGTTGAGGATCCGCTCATCCAGAAAGTGCAGCTGCATGTCCTCGTATTGGGCGTCCTTGCCGGGGACGATCTTGGTCACCAGCCGCACCAGCAGCTTGGCGAAGGGCAGCAGCACTGCGGTGGTCAGCAGGTTGAAGCCGATGTGGGCCAGGGAAATCTGCATTTTGGGATCGGCGGTCAGCGAGGTGATCCAATCCACATAGGGCAGAAACAGGCAGATGGGCAGGAAAATCAGGGTGCCCAGCACGTTGAAGGACAGATGAAGCACCGCCGCCCGCTTTCCCGCCCGGTTGGTGCCCACCGAAGCCAGCAGCGCGGTGACGCAGGTGCCGATGTTCTGGCCGAAAAGGATGTAGATCACGCTGCCCAAGCCCACGGCGCCGCTGGCGGCCAGGGCCTGGAGGATGCCCACCGATGCGGAGGAGGACTGGATCACCGCTGTGAGAATGGCGCCGGCCAGAATACCCAGCAGAGGATTGGAGAACTTGCCCATCAGAGCCACGAATTCCGGCATATCCTTCAGCGGCGACATGGCGCCGGACATGGTCTCCATCCCGGTGAAAAGGATGCCGAAGCCGATGATCACCATACCGATGTGCTGGATCAGCTTCTTTTTGAAGGCCATGATCATCACAATGCCGATGAAAACCGCCACGGGGGCCAGCACGCTGATCTTCAGGCCGATGAGGAAGCTGGTCACCGTGGTGCCGATGTTGGCGCCCATGATGATATAGACCGCCTGCTCCAGCTTCAGCAGCCCGGCGTTGAGAAAGCCAACCACCATCACCGTGGTGGCGGAGGAGGATTGGATGGCCCCCGTCACCAGCACGCCCACCAGTACGCCCAGGAAGGGGTTGGAGGTGATCTTTTCCAGCA
>CAKTTT010000200.1 GCA_934615635.1 uncultured Eubacteriales bacterium
GTCTGATAATCATGGCCGCCGATGGCTCTGGCCGCCTTATAGATGGCGCCGGCGATCTTCTCCACATCGAAATCCACGGCCCGGCCATCCCGCTTGACAATCTGCGTCATCATCATTTTCCTGCTCCTCCAACGCCGAAACGGCACAATATATTGTATGACGTGTTGCGAACAGTTCCAATTATAGCCAATATATAGTACGCTGTCAAGCGCGGGATACAAAATGGTGCAAAAAAGCCTCCGCAGAAAAATCTGCGGAGGCTTTTTCCTTAAAATCCATCAGAAATCCGGCATATCCGGGACGCCGTCGCCATCCATGTCCGCCCCCATATATTCGCCGGTGCGAAAACGCATTCGTATGCGTTCGTGCTCCACCTGGGCATCGAGGGCTTCCTTGAAGACCTTGGCGTTGCGAATGTTGTGGATCTCCAGTTCAGGATGGCTGTGATCGGAGGACGCCACCCGGATGCAGCCCAGCCCGAAAAGCTTCTGGAACAGGGAACGGCGCAGGGAGGTATCCATAATACGATAGAGCAGGATGTCCTCCTCCACCGTGGTGAGCAGGCCGGACACCATGGTCAGCTTTTTGTTGGTGAGGCGATAGGTGGTGAAGGTAAAAGGCAGGCCGAAAAACAGCCAACGCTTCCTCTCCCGCAGTTCAAACTCCTCTTCCTGCTCCTGGATGCCGTCCATTTCCTCTTCCGCGCGCATAGTCGTCCCGCCTTTCTTCCTTCATTCGGTTTTTATTATAACCGATGAGGGAGGGGATTGTCAATCGGCGTCGAAAGAGGCGGACCTGGCCTCTATTCCGGCTGCCGCCGGTTGGATAGCGGCGCGTCCGGCTTTGACGGCAGGGATATAGAGCAGGGAGATAGGGAAGATGGAGAGGCTTGACAAAGGAGGGCGGGAGCCTCTCTGTAACCCTTGAGAGACTACTCCATGCGCAGGGCGTCCACCGGCCGGAGCCTGGAGGCTTTAAGGGCGGGATAAACGCCGAAAAGCACGCCGGTGGCCATGGAAAAAAGCATCAGGAAGGCGATGGTACTCCCGTCGATTACCGGAGCGACCCCCATGAGCGCCATCCCGGCGGTCACGGCGGCATAGCCCAGCAGGATCCCGAAGGCTCCGCCCAGAAAGGAAATAATCATGGCTTCGGCGAGAAATTCCATCAGGATCCGGCTGCGGGAGGCGCCGATGGCCTTTTTTATGCCGATTTCCCGGGTGCGTTCGGTCACCGAAACCAGCATGATGGTCATGATGCCCAGGCCGGATACCAGTAGGGAGATGCCGCTGATAGCGGTGAGAATCAGGGTGACGATATCCATCAGGCTGCCCAGCCGCTCCTTTTGTACCGCCAGATTATCGGTCCGGTAGCCGCTTTGGCCGCTGGAACGCTCCAACGCTTGGACGATACGGGTTTCCGCTAATTCTACATTCTCCTGCTCGGACACCCGTACGGCGATTTGGTTGAGATTATCCCGGCCGGTGAGATCCTGAAGGGTGGTGTAGGGGATATACACCATACCGGGGATGAATTCCACGATGTTCTGCAGCAGGCTGCTGCCGGTTTCGGTGACACCGACGATGGTGAACGCCTCGGTGGAGCCGCCCACCGCCAGCTCGATGGTCTTTCCCACGATATTGGAGCGTCCGAAGGCGGCCTGCGCCACCGTCTCATCCAGCATACATACCCGGGCGCTGCTGCGCACGTCGCCGGTGGTGATAAGGCGGCCGTGCCGCAGACGCAGGGAGATGACCTGCCGGGCGCCGGAATCGATGCCGCAGATCAGGGTGCTGTCGCTGACGCTGCCCAGAAGAGAGGTGGAATATTCGATCATCAGGGGCATGGCGGTTTCCACCCCGGAAAGCCGCCGGATGACCTCCAGGTTTTCCATGGAGAGGGTACCGGATTCCATACTGACGGAGAGGCCGTTCATTCCCATGCTGTCCAGTTCCGCATTGACCGCGCGCTTGCCGGCGGTGCTGATGGCGGAGACGATCACCACCATGATGACCCCGACCATAATGCCGCTGACGGTGAGCAGGGTGCGCAGCCGCTTGCGGGAGAGACTCTTCCAGGCGCATTGCAGGATATCCTTCACGCCGCCGCCTCCTTCGGGAGGATTTCCTCCCCGTCCTTTTTCACCAGTCCGGGTTCCATGACCACCCGGTCGCCGCGGGACAGGCCGGAGGACACCAGGCAGCCGTCGCTGAAGCCCTCGCCGGTGACGATATCCCGCCGCAGGGCGCGGCCTTCCTGATACACATAAACAAACTCCTTGTTGTTTTCGTCCTGGAGAATGCAGTCATAGGGAACGATCAGGGCATCGTCCTGGCTGTTCACCACCACGCTGGCTTTGGCGGACAAGCCCATGCGCAGGGAGTCGTCCAGGGAGGAAGGGTCCAGGGTGACGGTCGCGTCCACGACGGTTTCGCTGACGCTTCCGACGTACTGCTGGCGGGCGGAGGGGGAGATATAGGTGACGGTGCCGGGATAGGTGGATTTGGAAAAGGCTGTGCCGCTGACCTGGACCGACTGGCCGATGGCGATGCTTTTCAGATCCTTTTCCCGGACGGCCACCTTGATCTGCAGGCTTTCGCTGGAGGAGATGACAGCGCAGGGCTTGGCGGAATCGGACAAGGTGCCGGTCTTGATATTCAGGGCGGTGAGGACGCCGGTGACGGGGGCGGTAACCTCCTTCTGGATGAGGCCTTCCAGCGCCTCGCCGGATATCCCGCCCAGGCCCGAGCTTCCGACGGCGGCCAGGGCATCCTTGGTGGCGTCCACATCCACAGTGAAGAGCACATCCCCCTTATTGACCTTTTGACCGGCGGAAAAAAACACCTGACCCGCGATGCAGGGGGTGTCCAGATACAGATTGCGGCTGTCCGCCGATTCCACGGTGCCGGTGCAGACGACGGTCTGCTCCACCGCTTGCGGCTGCATGGTGTACAGCTCTACCGCTGCCACTTCCTTTTCGCTCCAGCGTTCCGCCGCCAGAATTCCGGAGATCGCCAACAGGGTGACCACCGCCAGAATACCATATTTTTTCATCCAACCACGCCCATCCTTTGTTTTTAGAGGACACCGACAGCCGGCCACGAACAGGCGTCCCCGGGAGAGGCGGTTCCGGCGAATCATCCGTCATGGTCTGTCAAATCAGTTTTTAGTCTTTGACGCAGGAGGCAAAATATGTTTTCAACTTTTTGGCAATCTGATGGAAAGACAAAAACCGGACCGGAAGCGGATCAGGGCCGGGCTTGAAAGAGACGCGGGAGGCGGGGTACCATGCGCTCGGAAGGAGGCGGACGGCATGGTGAAGACAGACGCCGAAAAAACAAGACGGACAATACCGTCGATTTTCCATGATCCCGAAAAGGTGGCGGCGGCGGTGGCACAGGCGAAGCGGACGGCGCAGGAGAAGGCGGTGCCGCTTACCCTATCCCGGCTGGCGGACTGCCTGGGGGTGGAAGGGGAAGAGCTGTATACGTTTTTGGAAGGCCGGGGAGGCGGCCCCGCTGTACGGGAGGTCCGCCGGCAGCTGCGCCTGGTGCGGCAGGGCTGCCGGACGGAGCTGTTGGAAGCGATGATGGACAAGAGTTACAACGGACCGGGGGTGATTCTGGTGGGGAAGCAGGAATTCGGGCTGGAGGAAAAGCCGGCGGGACCAGTGACGGTGGTTTTCACGGGATCCGAAAGGCTGTAGGAGGATGGACGAAAGCATGGGAGCGGTGAGGATCGATCTTCCCCCAATCGTGGGGGGAGGATACGGGGAATTCTGGCGCTGCCGGGAGCGGTATCGGGTGGTGAAAGGGGGGAAGGCCAGCAAAAAATCCGCTACCGCGGCGCTGTGGTTTATCGTTCATCTAATGCAGCATCCGCAGGCCCATCTGCTGGTGGTGAGGG
>CAKTTT010000201.1 GCA_934615635.1 uncultured Eubacteriales bacterium
GTGCATCACGCCATCTATTTCAAGCAGAATTATTCCTACGCCGGCATCATCGAGGCCCTCAGCGGCGCGCCCTTCGACGTATCCTTCATCAGCTTCGACGATATCCGGGAAAACCCGGCGCTGCTGCAGTCCTTCGACGTGGTGTTGAACGTAGGCGACGCGGATACCGCCTACACCGGCGGCGAAAACTGGACGGACCCGGTGATCCTCACCGCCGTCAAGCGGTTCATCCACGAGGGAGGCGGCTTCATCGGCGTCGGCGAGCCCGCCGCCCACCAGTACGAGGGGCGCTTTTTCCAGCTCTCCGGCGAGCTGGGCGTGGAGGAGGAACGGGGCTTCACCCTGGGGGTGGACAAATACAACTGGGAGGAGCATCCCCATTTCATCACCGAGGATGTGCAGGGAACCATCGATTTCGGCGAAGGCAAGAAGAACATCTACGCTTTGCCGGGGACGACCATCCTCTGTCAGCGGGACAAGGAGGTTCAACTAGCGGTCAGGAACTGCGGAAGGGGCCGCGGCGTGTATATCGGCGGCCTGCCCTACAGCTTCCAGAATTCCCGGCTGCTCTACCGGGCCATCCTGTGGGCGGCCCATGATGAGGATAGGCTGCACACCTGGTTCAGCGAGAATTACAACGCAGAGGTCCATGCCTATGTAAAGAACGGCAAGTATTGTGTGGTCAACAACACCTATGTTCCCCAGGATACGGTGGTTTACCGGGGCGACGGCAGCGCCTTCCCCCTGCATCTGGAGGCCAACGAGATCCGGTGGTATGAAATCTGACTCCTTTATACTCAATCACCCGTAAAACAGGTGGCATGAGGGAGCCCTGCAAGGGCATAGTGAAGGCCAGCGTCTAAAAGGCGCTGGCTTTCGCTACGCTTGCGTATAAGGAAAGCCCCCGGCGGTTGAACCGTCCGGGGACTTTTTCCCTGCCAGCCTCTCCACGCCTGCCGGGAAGTTTTGCAGGCGGGAAAAGCCGGCCGCTGTCTCATCGATTCGTCGCAACCTTTTTCTCTTCGACCAAGGGACGCCAAGAGGATGGGGAATGAGGGACGACCACCCTTTTGCGGCGAAGAAGCACCGACCGGAGCAGAGCTGAGAAGAATCAGGGAATGAGAGAGCGCGCATCCCTTCCCTTTTCCGCCATCATGCGGCCCGCTAGCCGCGCAGAAACGGCCGCCTGCCATCTCTGAAGGGCCGCCCCCTCGTCGCCGCCGCTTGGCGTGTTGGAGAGAAGCACAAGACTCTGCTCCACATAGGCACTGTCTGGGCGCCACCGGACGATTTTCATTCATATGCGTGACATCAGCCAATTTCGCCGGCCCGCTCACGCATCCTTTCCCGCCTTGAGGGCGCGGGTGGCATTGAGAATAGCGATCACCGATACCCCCACGTCGGCAAAGACGGCCTCCCACATATTGGCCATGCCCAGCGCGCCCAGCAGAAGCACCAGCGCCTTGATCCCCAAGGCGAAAACGATATTCTGCTTGACGATCCGCAGCGTTTTTTTGGAAATCTCGATGGCCGTGGAGAGCTTGGAGGGCTTGTCGTCCATCAGCACCACGTCGGCCGCCTCGATGGCCGCGTCGGAGCCCAATCCCCCCATGGCGATGCCGATATCCGCCCGGGAAAGGACAGGAGCGTCGTTTATGCCGTCCCCCACAAAGGCCAGCTTACCCCGGGGGGATTTTTGCTTCAGCAAAGCCTCCACCCAATCCACCTTGTCGGCGGGCAGCAATCCCGCGTGAACCTCGTCCAGCCCCAGCTCCCGTCCAACCTGCTCCCCCACCGCCGGCGTGTCCCCGGTAAGCATGACGGTCCGGCGAATCCCCTGCCGTTTGAGGTCCGCCACGGCCTCGGCCGCATCCGGCTTCACCACATCGGAGATGACGATATGACCGGCATAGCGGCCCTCCACTGCCACATGCACCACCGTACCGGTCAGGTGGCAGTCGTACCAGTCCGCGCCCGCTTCCTTCATCAGGCGGCTGTTGCCCGCGCACACGGTCAGACCATCCACCGTCGCCCGAACGCCCCGGCCAGCCAGTTCCTCCGCGTTTTTCACCCTGCCGGCGTCGATTTCCTTCTGATACGCCGCCTTCAGCGAAAGGGAAATGGGATGATCGGAATAGCTTTCCGCCAACGCCGCCAGCTCCAGCAGCCGCTCTTCCGAAATTTCCTCGGGATGGACCGCCGTTACCTGGAAGGTTCCCTTGGTCAGAGTGCCCGTTTTGTCGAACACCAGAATCTCCGTGCGGGCCAGCGCCTCCAGATAGTTGCTGCCCTTGACCAGAATCCCCGCTTTGGAAGCGCCGCCGATCCCGCCGAAAAAGCCTAAGGGGATGGAGATCACCAAGGCGCAGGGGCAGGAGATCACCAGGAAGATCAGGGCCCGGTTGAGCCAGGCGCTCCACACCGGCCAGCCGCCGCCGAGAATGAGCGGCGGCAGCAGGGCCAGCAGAAGGGCGGCGATTACCACGGCGGGGGTGTAGTACCGGGCAAATTTGGTGATGAAGTTTTCCGCCCGGGCCTTTTTGCTGCTGGAATTTTCCACCAGATCCAAAATCTTGGCCACCGTGGATTCCCCAAAGAGCTTGGTGGTTTTGATGCGCAGCAGGCCGCTCTGGTTAATACAGCCGCTCGCCACAGCGTCGCCCGGCGACACGTCCCTGGGCAGGGATTCGCCGGTCAGCGCGGCGGTGTTGACCGCGGAGGAGCCTTCGGTCACCACGCCGTCCAAGGGGATCTTTTCCCCCGGCTTGACGACGATATAGTCCCCCACCGCCACCTCCTCCGGATCCACCTGCAGCAGCCGGCCCTCCCGCTCCACGTTGGCGTAATCGGGGCGGATATCCATCAAAGCGGCGATGGACTGCCGGGACCGGCCGACGGCATAGCTCTGGAACAGCTCCCCCACCTGGTAAAAGAGCATGACGAAAACGGCCTCCGGATATTCCCCGATGCAAAACGCCCCCACCGTGGCCAGGGCCATCAAGAAATTCTCATCGAATACCTGTCCCCGGGCGATGTTGCGCACCGCCCGCCAAAGAACGTCCCAGCCGATGAGGCCGTAGGGAAGGAGAAACAAAGCGAGGCGCAGCGATCCCTCCGCGGGCAGAAAATAGACCGCCGCCAGCAGAAGGGCGCTGACGATGATGCGCGCCAAGATCCGTTTTTGCTTCTTGCTCATAAAAAATCAGCCCCTGTCGAAAATCATGTCATGGTTACAGGAGAAGGGTGCAGTCCGGCTCCACCCGGCGGCAGGTCTTCACGACCTCCTTCATAAGGGCGTCAAAGCCCTCGTCGTCGGCCTCAATGGTCAGCCTCTGACTCATGAAGCTGACCGCGGCGTTGCGGACCCCAGGAATCCGCTTCACCGCGTCTTCCATTTTGGCGGCGCAGTTGGCGCAATCCAGATCCCGCAGCTTATAAATCTTTTTCATATAGCTTACCCCTTTCCCAATCAAATAGTACCCATATGGTTCACTCCGCCACATGCTCCATGCCCTGGCCCAAAATCGTGCGCACATGACCGTCGGCCAGCGAATAAAACACCGTTTTCCCCTCCCGGCGGTATTTGACCAGCTTGCTCTGCTTGAGAGCCCGGAGCTGATGGGAAATGGCCGATTGGGTCATGTTGAGAAGCTGCGCGATATCGCATACGCACATCTCCGACTCAAACAGAACATACAAAATTTTGATACGGGTGGAATCCCCAAAAATCTTGAACAGCTCCGCCAGATCATACAGAATCTCCTCATCCGGCATCTCCCGGTTGACCTTATCCACGAGTTCCTGGTGCGCGTGGATATATTCGCAGCGTTCCACTTCTCCCAGCTC
>CAKTTT010000202.1 GCA_934615635.1 uncultured Eubacteriales bacterium
GTGGAGAACACAAACAACGCCAAAAAGCCCGCCGCCGTACATCCGATAATCCATTTCCACCGTTTTCGGCACAAATAGAAAAGCTCTTTCAAATCCAACGTTTCCTGCATGATTTGTACGATCATCCCTTTCCCCGGACCCTCGATGGCGCCATCGAGGAGAACCGATTCCCCATGAATAAGGTGGACGCAACCCCAGCATCGACATAGGCAATGGCCCGCAGCGAAAAAAGGGCCGCAGGAGTTTGACATAAATTATAATCAAAATAACGGCGTTCGTCAACTAAAAAGCTGGATTTGTGGCAATTTTCCAAGACTCTCTACAATTGCCTTTAATATTCTCTTCCAAAATAGCATTATTTGTCTATTGTGTATATATTTGCTTTTGCACCCAAAATATACATCCACACGAAAGAAAATAAATATCAGCAAAATTACCGCAAATACGATGAAGAGGAAGCCGTCTTGACGAAGAAGATCATGCGCGTTATAGTAAATGGGAAAGAGAAAGAGGACGGCTGGCTGCCGCCGTCCGCCGTAAACGTGAAGAGCCGGATGCCGGATGAAGGACAAAACCGTCCGGTTGTCACCGGAAGGGATGCAGGGAGAGAGAAATTATGCCGGAAATGGAAAGGATGGCGGACTTTTTTGACAGGCGGGCGGAGGAGTATGACGTCCATATGCTGGATGAGCTGGGGTTGGAGCCCTTTTATGCGGAGATCGGTGACTTGACGCCCGGCGGGAAGGGGCTGCGGGTGCTGGACCTGGGCTGCGGAACCGGCCTGGAGCTGGAGCGCCTGCTGAAAAAGAATCCCGATGCAGCGGTAACCGCCGTGGATATTTCCGGCGGGATGCTGGATCGGCTGCAGCGCAGGCTGGGGGAGGGGCGGAATCGGCTGACACTGGTGCAGGCCTCCTACTGGGAGATGCCACTGCCTGCGGAAGCATACGATCTGGTGCTGTCCACCTATTCGCTGCACCATGCGTCGCCATCGGAAAAGCTGACGCTTTACCGGCGGATATATGAAACGCTGGCGAAGGGCGGCCGCTTCCTCTATGGGGATTATGTCCTGCCCGACTATGCGCAGGAGGAGGAGGCCCGGAGAGAGGGGGAGCGGATCCGAAAGGCGCATGGGCTGCGGAGCCTGCGGGAGGTGCATGTGGATATACCGCTGTCCATGGAGACGGAGCGGGATCTGCTGCGTCGCGCGGGATTCCCTAGGGTCACAACAGCCTGGGAGGGGGTAAACGCCGCTATCTTTGTAGCGGATAAGGCGGCGCTCTGAAAGAGCGCGGGAGGATGGCCTTGGACTTTTCTCCATCTTCCTATTAATAGTGGCGGGGAAACGCCGAATAGTTGCAGAAATCTCCCTTTTTTCTGCATAAGCGCCTAAGGGGAAGCGGGACCGTATAATCCGCCGGGAATTCCATATACTACGGAAAAAGAGCGGAAGGGAGGCCGGGCGGATATGGCCTATGTCAATCCGGCGCTGCGGGAGCAATTCGAAAGGATTCCCATCGAGGTCAAAAATCGGATTCTGGAGGCGGGCGTCTCCATCGAGACGGCGGAGGACCTGCGGCTGTGCGTGGAACTGATCGAAAAGCAGGAGGGCTGCTGCGGGGATTTGTAAAAGAAGAACCGGGAGAGCATCAGGCCGATGCTCTCCCGGTTCTTTTATGCGCCGCTTTTGCGGGGGAATAATCGCCGTCTCTGCCAAGGGGAAGAGGGACTTTGGCGCGGGGCGGCGAGCGGGGCAGGGGCGGCGGGCCCTTCATATCGGCGCGGCCGTCGGCAGCGTGCCCGTCTCCCAAAAGGCGGTTGGCGGCGGAACAGACGATGCGCCTGCCGGTAACAGACGCTCGTGGGGGAACAGTCCCGCCCTCGGCTCCGCCGTGGGCGCAGCGGGGTTCGCTCCTGGCCGGCGTTCAACAGGAACGCTCGATGTCCTTTTTCAGCCGTTTGATAATCTTTTTTTCCAGCCGGGAAATATAGGATTGAGAGATTCCCAGCATATCCGCCACTTCCTTTTGCGTATGCTCCTTGTTCCCGTCGATGCCGAACCGCAGGTGCATAATGAGCTGCTCCCGGTCGGAGAGGCGGTTGACGCATTCCAGCAGCAGATCCCGCTCCGCCTCCTGCTCCACTCCCCGGTTGACGACATCCGGATCGCTGCCCAGAATATCCGAAAGCAGCAGCTCGTTGCCGTCCCAATCCACGTTCAGCGGTTCGTCGATGGACAGCTCGTTGCGCTGCTGGGCATTTTTCCGCAGATACATCAGGATTTCGTTTTCGATGCATCGGGAGGAATAGGTGGCCAGCTTGATATTGCGGGAGGGGCAAAAGGTATTGACCGCCTTGATGAGGCCGATGGTGCCGATGGAGATCAGATCCTCTATCCCCACCCCGGAGTTTTCAAATTTCCGCGCTATGTAGACCACCAGGCGCAGGTTGTGGGTGATCAGCTCCTCCCTGGCGCTCTCATCGCCCGCCTCCATCCGTCCCAGAACGGCGGCCTCTTCCTCGGCCGACAAGGGAGCGGGGAGCGTATCCGCCCCGTTGATATAATGGATTTCATCCGCCGTCCGATCCACAAAAAGAAAGACGTACAGCCGCTTCAGCCCCCTGCGAAAAGCGCCGAGAAGCCTGCGCAGGGGGCCTTCCGTCGTATAGGCGATGGGAAAGGCGGCGTTTCCCGCCCCGTTGATGCGATTATCCACGTTTATCCTGTCCTTCCGATGGTTTGCTTGCGTTCCGGCCGGTGAGCTCCGCCAGATCGCTGCCGATAAGAGCGTCATAGCCGCCGCGGCCAAGGTCGCTGCACAGCGCCGTGTATATGCCTGTCACATCCCTGGATATCCCCGCCGATGAAAGAAGAGAGGCGGATTGAGGACGAAAAGCGGGAAGAAGTCCCTTCCCTCCCACCGAGCGATAGGGGACCAGCCTTATGCCGCTGTCCCCGGCCGCCGCCTGGGGATTCGCCGCGCCGTCCGGAGATGTCTCTCCGGCGTGAGCGCATCGGGCGGCCGCCAGGACGGAGGAGGGAAGGGCCGATTCCACCGCCTCCCGGCGGACAACGGCCACCGGGCTGCCGGAGAATACCTCGGTGAGATGGTTCCCGGTATCCAACAGTGCCCGCACCGATACCGGCCCCATGCCGTAATCCAGCGTCAGACGGTACTCGCCCCCCAGAGGGGCCTTTTTCCGGGTGACGCGATCCCATATCCAGAGAATCCCATAGCTGACGACGGTCAGAGCCACCAGCGTCAGCGGGGAGACGTCGTAATACACCACGCCGTTGACCACGTAAAATCCTTGTGGGGCGGCGAAAAACCAAAGAGCCAGAGATAGCCCGGCGAAGGCGGTGGAGCAGACGAAGAAGACGACGCCGTCCTTCAGGAAGACGCTGATTCCCGCCCAGGGATAGGCGATCAGTACGATGACCGCCGCCATCACCAGCTTGACCGCCACCGACAGCACCGGAGGCATATCCGGCAAAAAGATCAGGCAGGAGCAGGCGGCCCCGAACAGCGCCCCCAGCACCACCGGCAAAAACCACACCGGCAGAGGCCGGGCCAGGGCGCACCAAACGGTGATCCAGCCGAACAGGGCCATGGTCAGCAGCTTCAGCGTGCTGAGCATATGGCCCAGCAAGGCGTATACCTGCTCCCGGTTCTCCGCCGTCACTTTCACCCCAGTGTTCCAGGCCCCGGGGAACTGCTCCACCACCGTCATTATCCCGTACAGCAACCAGGCGATCACCGGCAGGATCAGCAGCTCCGCCCTGGGGCCCCAGCGGTC
>CAKTTT010000203.1 GCA_934615635.1 uncultured Eubacteriales bacterium
GCCATATGCCTGGCGCTGTTTCTGGCCGTGATTCAGCCGCTCCAGAAGCAGAAGACGGAGTATCAGTTGCAATCCGACCGGCTGACGGCGGCCTGTGCCGCGGTTCAGGGAGAGCTGGATCAGACGAAAACGGATTTGGACAAATCGAATCAAAGCCTGCAGCAGACAACCGGGGAGTTGGATGCCGCCAAAGCGGATGTGAGTGCGAAGCAGGTCGAGTTGGATGCTGCTAAAGCGGATATGAGCGCCAAGCAGACCGAGCTGGAAAAACTGAATAGGGAGATGGAGACGGCCCGAAAGGATCTGGAGACCAATCAGAAGGCCTTGGATAAGGCGAAAAAGGGGGTAGAACAGCTAAAAAATCTGGATTCGCTGTTTACCGCCTATGATCGGCAATCCAACGAGCTGTATGAGATACTCGTCAACTACAATGACGCGGCGGCAAACGGAAACTACGATTTGGCGATGCAATATGACGCCCAATATGGGAAAAAGGCGCTGGAGCTGCAAAATACTTACAAGAGCATTGCGGATTTGCTGGAGAACTTTCGCAGGGGAAATTATTGAGATAGTTCCTTACAGGCTTCCCCGGGGAACCGGTTTATGAAAGAACCCTGCTGGAAAGATATCTGCCTCGTGATCTATTGGCCGGAAAAAGGCGGATTTTTGCATGGGATAGGATGCGGAGATGCCGAGCGGCGGACATAGCGGGTATTGTGATTGCCGCCGGATACAGTTTCACAGGAGCCAGGCTATTACGGCGGTTGACGGCAACTTATCGAAAGGCGTGGAAGGGCGGCGGACAGGATGGATGATGGATGGAAACCGCCTGAAAATGCTGACGCTGCTTTTTCGACGTCGCTGCTCCATGGCTTAATCGGGGCTCTGGAAAACGACAGGGATATCGTTTTCAGTTGAAAGCCGCTGTATCGGATTGTGGATTAAAACAAGGGGGAATCCGTCGGATTCCCCCTTGTTTTGTTACAGTGTTCCTTTCCGTCCCGCCAGCCGCAGGGTCAGTTTGCGCACGCAGTCTGCCGGCACCACCAGGAAGGCGATGAGCAGCACCCGGCGCAGCTCGGCAAAGGTCAGCCCCGCCGTGCGGAAAAGGCTGCCGCCGTAGTAGATCAGCAGGAGCTGGATCACCGCCACCATGGCCATAATCAGCAGGAAGGAGGGATTTTTGTGGAGATGGGCCAGCAGGTTGATCCGGTGGGTGCGGGCGTTGAAGCTGTTGAAGATACCGGTGAAAATGAACAGGGCGAAAAAGGCGGTCATCAGGTAGATGGGGTCGTTGGCGTAGCGGAACAGCGGCTTGAAAAGGGGCAGCTTGAGGAAAAGGACGCACAGCAGGATGGTGAACACCCCCATACAGAGGATCTGGTGGAACATATAGCGGTTGAGAACCGGTTCGTCCCGCCGCTTGGGCGGTTCCTCCATATATTCCTCCAGGGGCGGCTCTCCCGCGAAGGCCAGCCCCGCCAGGGTGTCCATGATGATGTTGATCCACAGCATCTGGATCACCGTCACCGGGGTATCGATGCCGATGAAGGGGCCGATGATGGACACCCCCACGGCGCAGAGATTCATGGTGAGCTGGAAGATGATGAATTTCCGGATGCTCTTGAAGATGGTGCGGCCGTAGAGGATGGATTTGGCGATGGAGGCGAAGTTGTCGTTGAGGATGACGATATCCCCCGCCTCCTTGGCCACCTCCGTGCCGCTGCCCATGGCGAAGCCCACGTCCGCCCTTTTCAGGGCGGGAGCGTCGTTTATGCCGTCCCCGGTCATGCCGGCCACCAGCCCCATCTCCTGAGCCAGGCGGACCAGACGGCTTTTGTCGGTGGGCAGGGCCCGGGCCACCACCCGCAGGGAGGGAAGCCGCCGGCGCAGCTCCTCGTCGCTCATGGCCGCAAGCTCCCCGCTGGTGAGGACGGCATCCGGCTGCGTCCCGGAGAGCAGGCCGCATTCCCGGGCGATGGCGGCGGCGGTATCCCGGTTGTCGCCGGTGATCATCACCACCTGCACCCCCGCGCCCCTGACCTGCCGGATGGCGGCCCGGGCCTCCGGCCGCACCTCGTCCCGGATTCCCACTAGGCCCACCAGGATCAGACGGGAAAACTCGCCCGCCTCCGTCACCTCGGTTTCGGATACCGCCAGAGCCAGCACCCGCATGGCGTGATGGGTCATGTCGCTCCAGCCGGTTTCCAGCAGATGACGGCTGTTCAGCGGCTGGATCCGGCCTTTTTCATCGTAATAGCGGGTGCAGGCGGGCAGCAGCTTTTCCGGAGCTCCTTTGATGAGGGTGCGGTTCCCGCCGTCCCGCAGCTCCAGAGCGGAAAATTTCCGTGCGCTGTCGAAGGGGACGTGGCGGCCGGTCTGCGCGTCGGCGGCTTTTCGGGAGAGGGGGAGGACGAATTCCAGCAGCGCCCGATCGGTGGCGTTGCCCCCCAGCGCCCCCTTGTCGGATACCACGCTTTCGTTGTTCCGGGCGCAGGAGAGCTCGATCAGCTCCCATAGCGCCCGCTTTTTCCGCAGTTCCTCCGGGCGCTTGCAGACGGTTCCGTCCCCGGTGAGGATGCGGCTGACCTCCAGCCGCCCCCGGGTGAGGGTTCCGGTTTTATCGGTGAAGAGGATGTTCAGGCTGCCGGAGGTTTCGATTCCCACCAGCTTGCGCACCAGCACGTGATCCTTGAGCATCCGCCGCATATTGGAGGAGAGCACCACGGTGATCATCATGGGCAGGCCCTCCGGCACCGCCACCACCACCACAGTGATGGCCAGGGTCAGGGCGTGGAGGATATGGCCGAACAGCAGAGCCGGTTGGGAGAACATGGCCGCGATGCGGGCAAAGTCCATGGCGTTGTCGATCAGGATGGAGTGAAAGAGATCCGCGGCGGCCACCAGGCCGGCGGCGATATAGCCCATCCGGCTGATGGTGCGGGCCAGCCCCGCCAGCCGCACCTTCAGGGGGCTTTCTCGGGTTTCCTCCTGGATCTCCCGGGCGAGCCCGCCGTAAAAGGTGGCGTCCCCCACCCGGCGCACCAGCATGACGCCCTCCCCGGCGCAGACCACGGTTCCCCGGAAAAGCTGGTGGGGGGAGAGCAGATCCTCCCGGGGACCGCCCTCCCCGCCGGGGATCTTCTCCGCCTCCTTGGTTTCGCCGTTGAGGGCGGACTGATCCACGCTGAGCCGTCCCGACAGGAGAACGCCGTCGGCGGGAATCCGTTCCCCCGCCTGGAGCAGCACCAGATCCCCCACCACGATGTCCGCGATGGGCAGGGAGCGGACACCCTCCGCCCGTTTGACCCGGCATTGGATATGACCCGCGTCCTCCTGCAGCTTGTTGAAGGCGGATTCGCTGCCGTATTCCGACAAAGTGGAGACAAAGGTGGCCAGAAAAATGGCGATGGCAATGCCGGCGGATTCGAACCAGTCGAAATGGCGGAAGAGAAAGATGACGTTGATGGCGAGGGCCGCCAGCAGGATTTTGATAATCGGATCGCCGAAGCTGGCCAGAAACTGCCGGAAGAAACCGTTGCGCTTTTTCTGCGTCAGCTGATTGCCGCCATGCTGCTCCCGGGAACGCTGCACTTCGGCGGCGGTCAGCCCTCTTTGCGATGGGGTCGCGGTTGCATTCACCCATACCACTCCTTCGGAATTTCCCTGCCGGAAGCGTTGTCCGGCCGTTTGTTCATCTATATTCCGAAAGGGTGGACAATATGACTTGCCCGACGGGGTCCGGC
>CAKTTT010000204.1 GCA_934615635.1 uncultured Eubacteriales bacterium
GGCCCGCGATGATCATCACGCACAGGGGGAAAAGAATACGGGTACGGCGGGACACCGCCTTGGGGTTGTAGGGCATACGGATCATCCGCTCTTTTTTGGTGGTCACCGCTTTAATGGCCGCCGGCTGGATGATAGGCACCAGGGCCATATAGGAATAAGCTGCCACGGCGATGGCTCCCCGATTATCCGACTGGAACACCTGGGAGACTAGGATGGCGGTGGGGCCGTCCGCCGCGCCGATGATGCCGATGGCCGCCGCTTCCACAAAGGGGAAAAAGAGGCAGGCGATCAACACGGTGAGGAAGATGCCGAACTGGGCCGCCGCGCCGAAGAGGAACATCCGTGGATTGGACAGCAAAGGCCCGAAATCGATCATGGCGCCGATGCCGATGAAGAGCAGCAGGGGCATGGCCTCGGAGGCCTCGATCCCCACCTTAAACAGCCATTCAATAATGCCGATGGACCCGTCCTCCGCGGTGCCGATGGCGCCGGAGAAGGGCAGATTGACCAGAATGGCGCCGATGCCCATGGGCATCAGCAAAGCGGGCTCAAAGTCCTTGACCAGGGCCAGCCAGATCAGCAGGCCGCCCACCAGAATCATCACCAGATTGCGCCAGCCCTCGGCGGAAAAGAGGTAGACAACGCTGTCGGTGAGAAAACGAAAATGCTCTAGAATTTCCAACGCAGACGCTCCTTTTGTTATAGACTATCAGAACTAATAGTTTATTATATAGAAGTCCGTTTCTTTTTTCAACTGCTTTTCCATCGAAAAGGGGCTTTTCTTCGGAAAAGAGGAAAGCGGCGTTTTTATAGAAAGGACAAATGGGCTTGACGCGAACCGATTTATGGGACATAATAAAATCCGCCGGCGCATAAGCTGGCACATAGGAGTGAGGATTGGATGATAAAAGAGGACGACTTCCGCCGCAGCCGGCGGATTTATCTATGGACGGTGGCCGCCTATGTGGCGGGCACGCTGCTGTGCGCCGTGGTACGCTTTTGGCAGGTGAGGGAGATCATCCCCACCGTCATTGTGCTGCTCTCTCTGCTTTACCTGCTGATTATGCCCCTGCTGTTTCGGATTCTGCGGCTGCGGCCCTCCTATCTGCTGTACACGGAATTCATCGTGTTCATTTTTCTCGCCTTTACGCTGGGGGTTTCCTTGCGCTGGTACACGGTGATCTGGTGGTACGATCTTTTCGCCCACGCCCTGAGCGGCGGCGTTTTCGTCATGGTGGGGCTGTGCGCCTTTTATCTGCTGCAGGACGACAGGGGCACCTCCCCCTCCCACAACGGGAAGGCGGCCGTGGGCTTCTGCTTCTGCTTCTCCATGATGTGCGCCGCCATGTGGGAGATTGTGGAATACACCGGCTTTCTCCTTTTCGGCTACGATTCTCAGAATGTGGCGGCCACCGGCGTGGGAGACACCATGGAGGATATGATGATCTGCCTGGCGGGAACGGTGATCACCTGCGTCCTGCTGGCGGTGCATTTGTATACCCGATGGAGGATCCCGATTTTTACGGCGACAGATGAATTTTATCGCCTCAATTGCGGCGGCGGGAAAAAATAGCTTCCGTGGCGACGGCTTTTCAGGCAAACGGGTTGCATTCCCGGCGCTTCTGCTTTATGATAAGGAAAAGGTAAATTATGGCGGCGGGATTCGACGGTATAGGCGGGCCTGCAAAGGAGGAGCTGCATGGCGGAAAAGTGGATCGTCGGGGTGGACGGCGGCGGCACCAAAACCGATTTTGTATTATGCGGCGCGGACGGAAGCGTGGCCGCACGGACGCTGACCGGCGGCAGCAACGTCAACGAAAGCGGGCTGCCGGCGGTCGGCGCCCTGTTGGAGGAGGGCGTATCGAGGCTGCTGGAGCTTTCCGGCGTTCCTCGCAGCGGGATAACCGCCCTGTTTGCCGGCCTGTCCGGGATTCTGTCGGACGGCGGAAAGCAGGCGGAAAAACTCCGGGAATTTCTGGAGGAACGGCTGCCCGGCGCCCGCTGCCGGGTGGACGGCGATGCCGTCAATTGCCTGCGCAGCGGTGTTCGGCAGGGGGACGGGCTGGCGGTGATCGCCGGCACCGGCTCCACCGCTTTTGCCTGCAAGGACGGCGAGTGGCACCGGATCGGGGGCTGGGGCAGCCTGTTCGACGACGACGGCAGCGCCTTTGCCATCGGCCGCGATTTGATCCGCGCCATCCTTTTAGCTCACGACGGCAGAGGGGAAGAAACCCTCCTGACCGCTTTGTTCCGTCAGGCGGCGGGAGCTGATCCATGGGATATGCTTCCGGCCTTCTATGAAGAGGGAAAGACGCTGGTGGCCTCCTTCGCGCCGCTGGCCTTCGAGGCCTGGCGGCAGGGCGACCCGGTGGCGGGCGCCATCCTACGGCGGGCGGCGGCGGAGCTGGCCCGGATGATCGAGGCGGCGGGACGCTGGGACTGCGGGAACCGGGTGGTGCTGTGCGGCGGCGTGTTCCGGGACCGGAGGGTGCTGGTCCATCTGCTGCGGGAATCACTGGATACCCCCTGCGAGCTGCTGTTCCCCGCCCTTCCGCCGGTGTACGGGGCGGTGGTGGAGGCCTGTGCCCTGGCGGATATTCCCGTGAACGACGATTTTGAAAAGCGGTTTGGCGACACCTTGCCGGCCGGAACATAAGGAGAGAATCCCATGCTGAAAACCGAAATGCGCAACCCCGCTTCCATGCATCTGGACCGGATGGATACTCTGTCCATGCTGCGGCTGATCAATCGGGAAAACGCCCGGGCCGTGGAGGCGGTGGAGGAGGCACTCCCCGCTATCGCCCGGGCCGTGGACGCCGTCACCGCCGCTTTCCGGGCGGGAGGACGACTGTTTTACATCGGCGCCGGGACCTCCGGCCGGCTGGCGGTGGCGGATGCGGCGGAATGCCCTCCCACCTTCGGCGTTTCCCCCGACATGGTGGTGGGGATCCTGGCGGGCGGAGAGCGGTGTATGACCCGGGCGGGCGAGGGGGAAGAGGATAACGGCGAGGCCGGCCGCCGGGATCTGCTCCAATATCAGCCCGGGCCGCGGGACGTGGTGGTGGGGATTTCCGCCGCCGGAGGCGCGGCCTATGTGCTGGGTGCCGTGGCCGCGGCTAGGGAGGCGGGCAGCGTCACCGTGGGGCTGACCTGCAACGCCGACAGCCGGCTGGCCGCGGAAACGGATATCGCCATCTGCACCGACACGGGGCCGGAGGTGGTTACCGGCTCCACCCGGATGAAGGCGGGAACCGCCCACAAGCTGGTGCTGAATATGCTCTCCACCTGCGGCATGGTGCAAACTGGCAAGGTGCGGGAAAACCTGATGATCAACCTGAAGCCCACCAACCAGAAGCTGCGCCGCCGGATGATCGGTATCGTCACCGCCCTGACCGGGATGGAAGCGGAGGCGGCGGAGGCCCTGCTGGAACAGCACGGCTGGAGTATTCCCGCCGCGGTGGACAGCCTGAAAGACCCGGAGGACCGTTAATCAGCACCCCTCCGCAGCCCAATCGGCGCTGCGGGGGGATTTTGTATGAAAAAGCTAGAGCAATGAGTATAAAAAGCCAGGGACAGGAGGGGTAGGAGGCCGGGCACGCCCCTCTCTTCAAGAAAACACGAAAATATTAGCCGATATGGCTGCCGTATGATGGCGGGGAAAAGGGAGAAAGCAGCACGGGGGACAATGCCGCCGAAGCGGTCGTGGA
>CAKTTT010000205.1 GCA_934615635.1 uncultured Eubacteriales bacterium
TCGCTGGTAGCGTACAATACTTTCATCTTCGCATCCGTATCCTTTCTGCGTTTTGTGTCGGGGCGGGGGAGATAAGCCGGCGGAAGACTTTTCCACGGACTCTTCCTCCGGCGGCAACGCCGGTGTCAGACAACCGAACCTTTACTGACGAATACCGGGTAGCTTTCAAAGCCGGTCAGGGTGCGCCCTTCCTTGACCACCACGTCCTTATCCATGATAACGGCGCCTAGGCGGGAATTTTTGCAGATGACCGAGCCCTGCATCACAATGCAGTTCTCCAGCACCGCATCCCGCTCGATCTGCACATCCCGGAAGATGATGGAGCGGCTGACCGAGCCGTCGATTTTGCTGCCGTCGGCCACCAGGGAATCCTTGACCGTGGCGTGCAGGCCGTAGACGGCCGGCGCGCAGTCCCGTACCTTGGTGTAGATGGGGCGGCGGCTGGGAAACAGGGCGGCCCGGACGCCGGGATCCAGCAGGTCCATGTTGGCCTGAAAATAGCTGTTCAGGCTGCAGATCACGGCGGTGTACTCCGGCACCTCATAGCCGTAAATCCGCAGCGTATCCACATGGCGCTGCAGCACGTCCCGCTCAAAGTGCATCCGGTTACGGCTGACGGCCGCGCTGATCAGCCGCATGAGCACGCTTTTGGCCATGGTGTACAGTCCCAGGCCGTAGGCGCCTTTTTCCTCGCCGCCGGGGCCCAGGATCATATCGTTGACCCGGCCGTCCGGATCCATGTACAGCAGCAGGTTGTCCGTCATGGGAGGGACCGGCCCCAGCTTATAAGCCACGGTGATGTCCGCGCCGGAAGCGAGATGGGTTTCCACCAGCCGGTCATAGTCGATGTTGCCCACCACATGACAGTCGGACAGCACCACATATTCCTCCTTGGAGTTGCGCAGGAAGGGCTGAATGCCGTTGAGAGAGGCGATCCGGCCGTTATACATCTCGTCGCTGGTGCCGAAGGGGGGGAGGAAATACAGCCCTTCGTTTTTTCGGGACAGATCCCAGGACTTGCCCGAGCCGATGTGGTCCATCAGCGACTGATAGTTGCTTTTGGTGATGACGCCCACCTTGGAGATGCCCGCGTTGACCATGTTGGACAGGGTAAAATCGATCAGCCGATAGCGGCCGCCGAAGGGCACCGAGCCCAAGGCCCGCACACTGGTGAGATCTCGAAGCTGTTCGTCGTGCATGTTGGAAAACAGCAGGCCCAGCACATTGTTGTTTCTCATAGATGACCAATCCTTTCCACATCGAAAGAAGAACGGCTATTCCGCAGGAGGCAGATCCGTGTCCACCATGGCCCGGGCCGGTACCACCCGGCCCTCGCCCACCCGGACGCCGGAGGCGATGACCGCCACGCCCCAGTCCTTGGTGTCCTTCAGCTCCTCCGGCCGGGCGCCCACCACGGCGTTTTCACCGATGACCGCGTTTTCCGCCACGATGGCGTAATGGACCTTGGCGCCCTTTTTCACCACTGCGCCGGGCATGATGATGGAATCGCGGATCTCCGCTCCCTCCTCGATGGTCACGCCGGCGAACAGCACCGAGAAATCCACCTTGCCGTAGATATTGCCGCCCTCGGAGATCATGCTGTTTTCCACCTGGGCGCCGGGAGCGACGTAGTGGGGAGGCAGGCCGGGATTGCGGGAGTAGATCTTCCATTCGGTGTCGGACAGGTCCAGCGGCACCTTGGGATTGAGCAGGTCCATGTTGGCCTCCCACAGGCTTTCAATGGTGCCCACATCCTTCCAATAGCCCTCGAACCGGTAGGCCACCATGGTTTCGCCGGCGTTCAGCATGGCGGGAAGCAGGTTTTTGCCGAAATCATTTTGGGACTGGGGATCCTGCTCATCGGCGTTGAGATACTGCCGCAGCTTGTTCCAGCTAAAGACGTAAATGCCCATGGAGGCCAGGTTGCTCTTGGGCTTCTCGGGTTTTTCCTCAAACTCGTAGATGGTGCCGTCGGGGTTGGTGTTCAAGATCCCGAAGCGGCTGGCCTCGGACATTTCCACCTCGATGACCGCCACGGTACAGGCGGCGTTCTTTTGCTGGTGATAGGCGATCATCTTGGAATAATCCATTTTATAAATATGATCCCCGGACAGCACCAGGACGTATTCGGGATTATACCGCTCGATGAAGGGGATGTTCTGATAGATGGCGTTGGCCGTGCCCTTGTACCAATCCGCCCCCTTGTTGCGCTGATAAGGAGGCAGCACATGGACGCCGGCGTCCATCCGGTCCAGGTCCCAGGGCTGGCCGGAGCCGATGTAATCGTTGAGTTCCAGCGGCTGGTACTGGGTCAGCACCCCCACCGTCTCGATACCGGAATTGACGCAGTTGGAGAGGGGGAAATCGATGATGCGGTATTTGCCGCCGTAGGGGACGGCGGGCTTGGCGATGTTTTTGGTCAGCGCGTACAGACGGCTCCCCTGGCCGCCGGCCAGCAGCATGGCCACGCATTCCTGCTTGCGGAACATAATGATCCCTCCTAGCTTTCTGATGCGGCCGGAGCGGCCGTCTTTTCAGCAGCGGTCCGGCGCTGCCGGCTTCCCGCGTTTTTTCGGGGCGTTCTGGGCTTGGGCAGAGGTTTGGCCTTCTTCAGCCGGAGATACAGGGCCGACAGAGGAGGCAGCGTCAGAGAAAGGGACTGGGCGAAGCCGTGCATGGGAATCGGCTCGCTGTCCAGGACGCCGTTGAGGACGCCGCCGCCGCCGAACTCCGGCTGATCGGTGTTGAAAACCTCCGCGTAGGTGCCCAGCGCCGGCGCGCCGATGCGGTAATCGGTCCGCTTGACGGGGGTGAAGTTGCAGACCACCAGCAGCTCTCCCTCTCGGTGATCCATCCGTCGGAAAACGATGACGCTCTGGCTGTAGTCGTCGTGGGCGATCCAGGAAAAACCATCCCAGGAAAAGTCGTTTTCCCACAGGGCGGGGGTTTCCAGATAAAGGTGATTGAGGGTCCGGGTGTAATGCTGCAGCATCCGGTGGGATTCGTAGTCCAGCAGCAGCCAATCCAGTCCGCTCTCATAGTCCCATTCCTTGAACTGGCCGAATTCCGCCCCCATAAACAGCAGCTTTTTGCCGGGGTGGGCCATCATATAGGCCAGGAACAGCCGGACGCTGGCGAACTTATCCTCATAGGAGCCGGGCATCTTATTGATGAGGGAGCCCTTGCCGTGCACCACCTCATCGTGGGAGATGGGCAGGACGTAGTTTTCCGAGAAGGCATAAAAGAAGGAGAAGGTCAGGTTGTCGTGGTTGTATTTGCGGAACAGGGGATCCAGGGACATGTAGCGGAGCATATCGTTCATCCAGCCCATGTTCCATTTATAGTTGAAGCCCAGGCCGCCGTCGCTGGTGGGGCGGGAGACCAGCGGCCAGGAGGTGGATTCCTCCGCGATCATCATGGTTTTGGGGTGGGCGGCAAACACCGCCTCGTTGAGCCGGCGCAGAAAATCCACCGCCTCCAGGTTTTCCTTCCCCCCGTATCGGTTGGGCAGCCATTCTCCCTCCCGCCGGTTGTAGTCCAGATAAAGCATGGAGGCCACGGCGTCCACCCGGATGCCGTCCACGTGGTACATCTCCAGCCAGACCAGGGCGTTGGAGATCAGGAAGCTGCGCACCTCGCCGCGCCCGTAGTCGAACACGCAGGTGCCCCATTCGTAATGC
>CAKTTT010000206.1 GCA_934615635.1 uncultured Eubacteriales bacterium
GACATAGAGGGCGTAATTCCCGTATTGTTGCGTTAGGGCGAATAGTTTTGGGAAGCATATTGAAACCCTTGGTCACTGTGGAGTAGCAGCTCTGCGGTGACCGTTTCTTTTTCCATCGCCAACCGTATCGTATCAAGTACCAGCTTAATGCTCTGATGGGTACTTGTTTTGTAGGCGATAATGCTTAAATCAAACAAATCTCGAATGATGGAAAGGTAGAGGGTTCCCTGACTAGTTGGTATGTAGCTGATGTCTGTTACCCACTTCTGGTTGGGCTTGTCGGCGTGGAAGCTCCGATTCAATAGATTGGGGTAGGTACGGATCTGCTCACCGCAATGAAAGAATCTCTTTCGACGAATCTTAGATAGCAGCCCGTATTTGTACATAACGCGCCACACCGTCTTGTAATTGTAGTGTTCACCGTACTGACGTTCGATCCAAATCTATACCCGGCGACAGCCGTAGGTATCCATGTATCTTCCACTGCCGCGGCATTCTTGAATTCGCCCCAGTAGTACGGATTCCCGGTTGGACTGTGTCCCTCGCTTTAGAAAGCTGTAATATCTACTGCGGAATACCCCGAAGAATTCACACATGCGAATGATCGGATACTTCGATGCGTATTTTTATATCACCCGATATTTAGCAGACGCTCTCACTTCCTTTCGGTTGTTTTCAGAAAATCCTGCAACAATTCATTTTCCATCCGAAGTTGCCTAACCTCTTTTTGCAATGCACAGAGCGTGGCGGGCATTTGCTTAGCCGGTCGGCCACGCCGATTTGGGATACCGGCTTTCGGTTTTTGGGCTTTACGTCTTGGTCTTCTCAGGCATTCCTTCGCCTGTTCTTTTGTAAAGCCTAACTTTTCTCCGATTTCCCGATAGCTGTAGCCTTTCTGGTGCTGGCGTTCCATTTCTTCATAATATCCTTCGATTTGTGTGTATTTTCTTGCCATATACGTTTTCACCCCCGTTGTAGTTCTATCCTACAGCGGGGGTGGTTTTTCTGCAACTGTCCTTTCTATCCGCTACAGTCCATCTACGGGTCGTTTTCATTATACGTTGAGCCCCGCGAGGCCGTTGTTTCATTTTTCCCGCTTTTTCGGTTTTAGGGTCGCGTTACCGCTCCTCCCTGCGCCTTCGAGACTGGCAAGGAAACCGCTCTAATCCTTCGCCTCGTCCCACCCGGTCAGCCGGGATATCAGCCGGATCAGCGGCTCCGCCCGCTCCTTATGCGCGGCCGCATTGGGATGGCCCAGCGCCCCCTGCTCTTCCACGCCGTCGATCGATTCCACCGGAAAATAGTACACCCGGTCCCCCCAGGCGGCGTTATAATCCTGTATACCCTTCACCAGAGACTCCTCCAGCTTGTCGTTCATCATCCCGTACATCCAGATGATGGCGGCCTCCGGATAGGCGCGGCGCACCTTTTCCAGCAACGCCATCACTCCGGTGTGCAGCTCATCCGGCGTGGTATTTCCCCGGTAATCGTTGGTTCCGGCGTTGATCACCACCACCTGCGGCTGCCAAAGAGAGGGATCCCATTTCGTCTCGGCCGCCGGCGACGCCAGGGCAAAGAGCTGCGGGATCCGCAGCTCCGTCGCCGTGTCCGGGTGATTGTTGCAAACGCCGGTTCCGGAGGCCGCGGTATAGCGGGCGTCCGCCTGGAAATACGCCGCCGTCACTCCCGCATAGGTTTTGGTGACATCCTCCTCCCCCGTCAAGAAGCGCCCCGGTTCTCCCGTCACGGCATAAGGCCGGCCGGTGATACCGAAGCCGCAGGTCAGGGAGTCCCCGATAAACTCGATCCGGCGGGACGAGGGGACGGGCGGTTCCAGCAGTGCGGGGGGCATATGATCGTCCCCCTCCAGCCGCAGGGAGATCACCTCCACCGGCGCCACGGTCAGCGGCTCCGACAGACGGATCAGCCGGATGAGATGCTCTCCCTCCCCCAGGCGGAACCGGAGGCTAACAGAACCGCTGACCGGCCGGTATTCCCGCTCCTCTCCGTCTACCCAAATCCGGATATAAGGAGGCTGCTCCCCCTCCTTCACCGCGGCCCGCAGCCGGATCTCGACCGCAGAGCCGGTCACGCGCACGGCGAAGCCGCTGCCGCTCCATTCCAGCAGCAGACAATCATTTTTCCTTCCGGTTCGGCCATACACCGCCGCGATTTCCGGCGTCACCGTCCGCTCCAGTGTCTGCGGCGGCAGGGCGCTTTCCGGCGCGGAAACGGTGGTGGTGCCGGTTGCAGTGCCGGAGACGGTGGCAGCGGTGGTCGTGCCGGCTGCGGAGGATGCGTTCGCGGAAGGGCGGGAGGAGACCGAGGAATCCTCCAGCGACGGCTCTCCCCGGCAGCCGCTCAGGAGGGACGCCAGCATAAGAATCCCTAATAGCCAGGCGGCCCTTCTTCTCATCTGCGCCCCTCCCTTTTCATCAGCCGAATTGACCTATGCTCTGCTCCAGCAGATTCAGCTTTTCCTGTAGCTTGGCGGCGTTGTCGCGGGCGGTGGCGACCACGTTCTCCGGCGCCTTATCCGTGAAGGACTTATTCGCCAGCCTCGCCAGCACGCCGTCCAACTGCTTGCGCACCGTTTCCCGCTCCTTGTTCAGCCTGGCCAGCTCCGCCTGCCGATCCACCAGCTCATCCAGCGGAATCCGGATGGTGGCGTCCGCCGTGACGATGCTCACCGCGCCCGGCAGCTCAAAGGCCGTTCCCACCTTCACCTCGGAGGCCGATGCCAGCCGCTGAATAAAGGGTGCGCCGTCGGCAAAGGTTTGGGCGAAGGCCGTCTCCACATACACCTGCGCTTTTTTGGAGGGGGGCACGTTCATCTCGGCCCGGCGGTTGCGGATGGCGCGGATAGCCTCCATCAGCCGGTCCATCTCCCTCTCCTCCGCCGGGAAGCACAGCTCCTCCCGGAACACCGGCCAGGCGGAACGCATCAGCGTCTCCCCCTCATGGGGCAGATTCTGCCAGATTTCCTCGGTGATGAAGGGCATAAAGGGATGAAGCAGCTTCAGCATTCCCGTCATGACATACAGCAGCACCCGCCGGGCGCCCATGGCGTTATCCCCCTGTAGACGCGCCTTGCACAGCTCGATATACCAGTCGCAGTAATCGTCCCAGATGAAATCGTAGAGCTTCTGCACCGCGACGCCCAGCTCGAATTTCTCCAGGTTTTCCGTCATGGCCCCCGTCAGGGTGTTGAAGCGGGAGAGGATCCACTTGTCCTCCGTCGCCAGCTCCTCCGGCAGGGTCAGCGGCACGTCGTGTCCCTCCAGGTTCATCAGCAGGAAGCGGGCGGCGTTCCACAGCTTGTTGGCGAAGTTTCGGGATGCCTCCACCTTTTCGTTCATAAAGCGCATATCGTTGCCGGGGCTGTTGCCGGTGGCCAGGGCGAAGCGGAGGGTGTCCGCCCCGTACTGGCTGATGATCTCCAGGGGGTCCACCCCGTTGCCCAGGGATTTGGACATCTTCCGGCCCTGGGCGTCCCGCACCAGGCCGTGGATCAGCACCGTGTCAAAGGGGGTCTGGCCCATCTGCTCGCAGCCGGAGAAGATCATCCGGGCCACCCAGAAGAAGATGATGTCGTAGCCGGTGACCAGGGTGTTGGTGGGATAGAAATACCGCAGCTCCGGGGTGTCGTCGGGCCAGCCCAGGGT
>CAKTTT010000207.1 GCA_934615635.1 uncultured Eubacteriales bacterium
CATTCCCTGTTTCTGCCGTACCATTTGCAACCGTGCCGACCACAGTGAATACCTGTCCGTCCGTTCCGGCGCGGGCTTCCATGATCGTGCTCATGACAGGCTCTTTTTTCACCATATTCAAGATATTCTGAGCAATAATGCCGTTGGAATAGCTCACCTGATCCTCGGCGGCTACTTCAAAATTGGAGCAGAACACCGTACCAGAGAGGAACACGCGCCCTTCCCCGACAGGCTCCGTGGCCATGGCCACGACATCGCCCTTCTGCACGACGGCGCTTTCCGAATCGTAGGGATCGGAGTAACTTAACACCGGCTTATCATGCCCCTGCGAGGGCTCCTTGCTGTTAATGGAATAGGTTGTATCGTGCCCGTATACGATAGCTTCACCATTTCCGACGGCGACAGAGCATCCGGAGTAGGAGCTGTAGCGCAGGCCGGAATCCACCACGCCTTTCAGCACCTCCTGCACCACCGGATCCGTACTGCCGGTGTTGAAGTCGTCAAAGTACAGCCGGTATGGCTGCCCGCCGTTGTCATCCTGATCGATCAATTCATCGTCGTTGACCCGCATGGTGGCGCCGATGGCTTCCAGCAGCTTATTTACCTGCTCATAGGTGGTATGCGGCGGACCGCTGTTGGCATCCTGATAGTCTGCAAGGCCGCAGACGATGACTGTGCCGCCTTCCTGCACATAGTCCCGGACAAGATTTACAAATTCATTCTCAAAAACGCTGACCTTCGCTTCTCCGGTATAATCGCTGGTGTATTTGAGCGGGGCGGAAATAACAAACAGGGAAACATCGCTTAACGTTTCGGCCGTTATAGTTTCTCCCGGCTGCGCGATTTTTACCTGGATATTGTCTGCCGTCCCCATATTGATGAAGTTGGTCATGTTTCCAGAGTAATATCCGTTTACATAATCGTTGTAATGGGTACCGTCGATCAGCACCTTGGTAGCGATGGCCGGGTCGGACACGCTGAGCTTCAGCACATCGGTAAAGGTAAACTCTTCGCCGTTAATTATCGCTTTCATCTGGACATTGATATTGAAACCGCCCGCCTGCTCCGCCATATAGGGGAATTCGTAGGAATACGAGGTTCTGGGCGCCACCACACCGTTGCTGCCGATGGAAGAAACATCCGCCGTGTGGAACGGTTCCGCCTGCCCTTCCATCGTATAGGTCAGGGAGGTAACCTGCATATCGTCGCTGAGATTGTTGTAAATCTGGCTGGAAATGCTGATCTCATCCCCTTTGATGGGAAGAGCTACGCTGCTGGATGTTTTGGAAACGCCGGCATTCAGGCTTTCGCCTACCCACACAGGAGCCGTTACGGCGATGTTCTTATCCGCCTGGGTAATCCGCAGGTAGTAATATCCATAGGTTGCCGGGAGGTTATCAAAGGAAATGTCCGCAGATTCCCCTTCAAAGGTCTGCTCCGCCAGGGTCTGGCCGCCGTTGACGATCACTTCCACCTTCGTGCTGCCGGCAGTATCAGTGGGATCGCTGATGGAAACTTCAATATTGACAGCTTCCTGGTCGTCCAGGATCGAGCCCATGGCGTTGCCGTTCAGCGAGTACAGGATGGAAAGGTCGTTATCCTCCGTGGCATAAACGCGGTAGTTCTTCATCGCGTCATAGATGGCTTCTTCGCTTAAATCGGTGGCCAGTACGACGCTGCGGGCGGTATTGGAGTCTCCCCAGTTACCTTTATGGTTATCCTGGTTATTGGTGGGAGCTACATGCCAGCCCTTATCCAAAGCGCGGGTGTAGTAGCTGTAGGAGGGGAAATACCCGCTGCTGCCGATCGCACCCTCGCCGTTTCCGACTTCGATCAGGGTAATCTGGTTGTCCACTACCGGGTCGTACAGGGAGAAATCCATAAAATCGCCGAAGGTATCGCCCGGATGGTTGAATTGGGAGATCGTTTCAGGGTTTTCATTCAAGGTGTCAAAATACGCCTGGAGCACATCATAATTGTCGCCTTTCTTGTAAGGCGCGTAATTGCGGCTTTCAAATCCATCCGAATTAAAGGTGTTGATATGTCCCGGAGCGCCGCCGGACCAGGTCATCTCAAATCCATATAAGCCAACAAATGTGCCGTTTTCGCGTTTCGTGATATTTCTGGCCCCGGAACGCCCTTCTTCCCACTCCTCGCTCAGCTCTTCGGCATTCTCGGAGTCCAGATGGACATTCGCATCGTTGTCGAACGAATTGGAATGGTCGGTAAGCGCCAGGAAGTCCAGATTATCCACCTTGGAAGCGTGGTCAAAGGCCTGCTCCACCGTACCGGTACCGTCGGAAAGATTGGTATGCGCATGGAGCTGGCCGAAATACAGCGTGTAATCGCCCAGATTCATCGGCGCTTTGTAGGTAAAGGTCACAACTTCTCCGGTCTGAGCCTCTTCCACGCCTGCAGCGGGAATATGGGCAACCGCTTTGATAATAACCGGCTTATCCGTTTCAGGGGTTTTCTCAATCTCGATGGGAGCCGTATATTTCTGGCTCACACTTGTTACGTCCGGATCCGCCGGCTCTGTGCCGTCTGTGGACATGGTATAGTAGATTTCCGCCCCGTCTGCGGCAGTCAGGGCAATCGTCTGTCCTGCTTCCACGCTGGCGCCGCTCTTGGGAGAGGCCTCCACTTCCAGCCCTTCGACTGCGGGTTCTTCCGGATCTACCGGCATGCTCTCTACTTTATAGAACTTGAGTTTAAACTGCCCGTCCGTTGCGGCGCTGCTGGAATTATAGGTGCTCCAGTTACTGGACTGGGCGTACCACTCCATATAGTTACCGCGTTTGATATTTTTAATGTTATAGGTGCCGTCGTCCAGGTCGATGACTTCCCAGTCGTCGTGGACGGCGCCCAAATCCATGCTGGCATAGCTATCTCCCAGGCCGATGTTCTTACCGTCCTGCTGGAAGCTGTAGATGCCGTCGTCATTGGCAACGACCGTCCAGATATTTGCAGCGGTGTAACCGGTCACAGCGCCGTCGGAACCAACGGTAATGTCTGTTCCCACATTGTAAAAACCGGTCTTTTCCGACGAGAGCGCCTTGTTGTATTCCGGCGCATAGATAACCACCTGATCGCCGTCTTTGATGGGAGCTCCCGGCTCAGGCGTTACTGCACCTTCTGGAGCATAGTAGAACTGGAAGGTATAGATCGCTTCATCCGCATATGAATTCTTTCCATACGTGGTAAAATTGCTGTTGTAATACTCGATGTACTGCGGATTTCCATTGTACTGGGCCGCCGTATTTTTAATAAAACTTCCATTATCCGCATCTTCCAGCGTCCACTGGCTGTACTGACCCGCTTCAGATTCCAGCGTCAGGGAGTTCCCTGTCGCTCCGCTGGTCAGATACTTATCCTCAGCTTTAAAACGGAAGGTTTCCCCATTTTCTGTCTCAACGGTGAAAACTACGTTTTCCGCATCCGTAGAAAGGATCCCGTCTGTGACAGAAGCATTTGCGGCCGCAAGCCTGTTTCCGCTGGCCTGTGTGGAAACCGCCTTCTTAGATGAGGGAAGATAGATCACAACCTCATCTCCGTCCTTCAGC
>CAKTTT010000208.1 GCA_934615635.1 uncultured Eubacteriales bacterium
GGTCTGGGCTTCACCCTGGCCCTCTTCATCATCGGCAGCATCCGGGAGCTGCTGGGCAGCGGCACCTGGATGGGGCTCCCCGTCACGGTGAACTTTATCGAGCCCATGGGCATCTTCACCACGGCGGCGGGCGGCTTCTTCGTCTACGGCATCCTCATCGCCCTCACCGGCGTACTGATGCGCCGGATGGGCAAAACGCCCCGGCGTTCCTTCGGCTGCTCCGGCTGCCCCTCCGCTGCGGCCTGTCACCATCGCAAGGACGATATGAGCGAAGGAGGCGATGACTGATGGAGCTGGCCAAAAGCCTGTGCATCGTGCTGTTCAGCGCCATTCTGGTGGATAACTTCGTTCTCTCCAAGTTCATGGGCTGCTGCCCCTTCCTCGGGGTTTCCAAAAACCTGAATTCCGCCTTCGGCATGAGCTGCGCCGTCACTTTCGTCATGGTGATGGCCACCGCCGTCACCCATCCGGTTTACACCTACCTGCTGGAGCCGAACGGACTGGGCTATCTGGACACCATCACCTTCATTCTGGTCATCGCGGCCTTTGTGCAATTGGTGGAAATCGTGCTGAAAAAGTACATCCCGGTGCTCTACAAGACGCTGGGCGTTTATCTGCCCCTCATCACCACCAACTGCGCCATTCTCGGCGTCACGTTGCTGAATATCCAGAATCAGTACGACTATCTCCACGCCCTCGTCAACGCGCTGGGCGCCGGCCTGGGCTTCATGCTGGCCATGGTGCTGTTCTCCGGCGTGCGGCAGCGGATCGGGGGCAACGACGTGCCCAAAGCCTTCCAGGGCCTGCCCATCACCCTCATCTCCGCCGCCATCGTCGCCATGTCCTTCCTGGGCTTCGGCGGCGTCATCGACGGCATCTTCGGCTGAACGGCCGCAACGGAAAGGGAGGATCATCTCAATGCTGGAAGCCATATTGCTCCCGGTGGCCGTTCTGGCCGCCATCGGCGTGCTGGCGGGCATCATGCTGGCGCTGTTCTCCTATTTTATGAAGGTGCCCACCGATCAAAAGCTGGAGGAGGTGCGCGCCATCTTGCCCGGCGTCAACTGCGGCGTCTGCGGCTATGCGGGCTGTGACCAATACGCCCAGGCCATCGTCAAGGAGGGGGCGGCCATCAATCGCTGCGTCCCCGGCGGCGATGCAGGGGCCCGGAAGCTCAGCGAGGCCATGGGCATCCCCTATCAGGATGTGGAGGAAAAGGTGGCTTTTGTCGCCTGCAAGGGCAACTACGACGCCACCCGCGACAAGATGGATTACAAGGGGCTGCGCTCCTGCCGCGCCGCCTCCCTTTACTACGGCGGGAACTCGAGCTGCGCCTACGGCTGTCTCGCCTACGGGGATTGCGCCGCCGCCTGCCCCTACAACGCCATCGACATCGTCAACGGCGTGGCCATCGTCCGGCCGGAAAAATGCGCCGGCTGCGGCCTGTGCGTACGGGAATGTCCCAAAAGCCTTATCTCCCTTTATCCCCTGGATAAACCGATCCATGTGGCCTGCCGCAACCATGACAAGGGGGTGCGCACCCGGAAGGTCTGCACCAACGGTTGCATCGGCTGCCGCAAGTGCGAGAAGATCTGCCCCACCGACGCCATCACCGTCTCCGACGACACCGCCTACATCGATGTGGAAAAATGCATCGTCTGCGGCAAATGCCGGGAGGTTTGCCCGGTGAGCGTGATCGAAACCTATCACCCCTCCTGCGAGCAGGAGGAAACCGCCTGAGCAGGCATCTATACGCGAAAAAGGAGCCCGCCGGTTTTCCGGCGGGCTCCTTTCTGCCTGTCGAAAAAGTCCGGCTCCCGCCGTTCCGTTCTTTGGGCTGATAGAACCATGGGGAAAATCAGACGCTTTTCCCATTGTTGCCGCCTGCGGGCGGGTGATGAGGGCGCGAAGGGGAAACAAGGGGGGCAATCCCAACTGTTCACACCATCTCCTCCCTTCATGACGTTTTATCGACGGTCTCAAGCTCTTGCAGGCATCCTCCGGCGCACCGTTCGGCGGCGACAAACACTCCCGGCCTCTCTTTCTCCCCTTCCCCTTGCCGACGCCCTCAACATCATGAGAACAAAACCGAATAAGACACGTGGGATAGCCGCGGCGGCCCTGAGGTTGCTGTGGGCGGAGTCAAGACGGCGGTCCATCCATGTCAGGCGGCCCTCTCTCATTTTCGGGAGAAGCCCTTCCTTCTCCCCACCCTTTGCCGCGCCCGCCTTCGCGACACGACGCCGCCTTGCGTCAGGTCTGGGGACGCCGATTTTTTATGTAGTCGGCTAAATAATTTACAAATTGGAAATACCCTGCGCTTGCCCTTTGCCCATGATGATGCTATAATACAACAGATACGGTTCAATGGATTGACAGGAGGTCCCCAATTTGCGTATAGGCATCGATATCGGCTCCACCACGGTCAAAGTCGTGGTGTTGGACGACCAGGATCATACCATTTTTCATACATATGAGCGCCATATGTCCAAGGTGCGGGAAAAGACGGCGGAAACTCTCCGTCAATTGGCCCCCACCCTGGGTGGCCGGCAAGTTCAGGTGGCGGTCACCGGCTCGGCCGGGCTGGGCGTGGCCAAGGCCGCCGGGCTGGAGTTCGTACAAGAGGTATTCGCCACCGCCGGCGCGGTGGAACGCTTTATTCCCGACACCGATGCGGTGGTGGAGCTGGGCGGCGAAGACGCTAAAATCATTTTCCTGACCGGCGGGCTGGAGGAGCGGATGAACGGCTCCTGCGCCGGAGGAACCGGCGCCTTTATCGATCAAATGGCCACCCTGCTGGGCATCACCGCGGATGAGCTGGACGAGTTGAGCCTGCGGCATGAAAAGCTGTACGCCATCGCATCCCGCTGCGGCGTGTTCGCCAAGTCCGACATCCAGCCCCTGCTGAACCAGGGCGCCCGGAAGGAGGACATCGCCGCCAGCATCTTCCAGGCGGTGGTGAACCAGACGATCGCAGGCCTGGCCCAGGGCCGCCAGATCAAGGGCAAGGTGCTGTTTCTGGGCGGCCCCCTCTTCTTTCTCCGGGGGCTGCGGCAGCGGTTCGTGGAAACCCTGCGCCTGTCGGAGGAAAACGCCGTTTTCCCCGACAACGCCGATGTATTCGTGGCGGTGGGCGCCGCCTGCTATGCGGGCAACACCGCGCCGATGTCCTTTGACGAGGTATTGGAGCGGATCGACCACGCCTCCGCCCAGAAAAACACCACCAACACCTTAAAGCCCCTCTTCACCTCTGAGGAGGAATACGCCGCTTTCCGGGCGCGGCACAACGCGCACCGCCCGCCGGACATGGATGCCGACGGCTATTCCGGCGACGCCTATCTGGGCATCGATGCCGGCTCCACCACCACCAAGCTGGTGCTGATCTCCCCGGACGGCGGGCTGCTTTACACCTATTACGCCTCCAACCAGGGCAATCCGGTGGAGGTGGTCCGGGGTCAGCTCCATGAAATCTACGAGAAATTCGGCGGCCGGGTCGTCATCCGCGGCAGCGCCGCCACCGGCTACGGCGAAGATCTGATCAAAAACGCCTTCCACATC
>CAKTTT010000209.1 GCA_934615635.1 uncultured Eubacteriales bacterium
GCATCTACATTTACACCAAATCCGGTGGCGGGAAGCGCCGGGCCGAACTGCTGCAGCAGAGTGTCGTAGCGGCCGCCGGAAACCACTGCATCGCCGCTGCCCTCCACATAACCGCGGAAGATCACGCCGGTGTAATATTCGTTGCGGTGGACCATACCCAGGTCGATCATCACCTGATCCCGGAGCCCCAGCCGGCAGAGGGATTGATACAACCGGCTGAGATATTCCAGTGCCTGGGCGGCTTCCCGGTTCCGGCAGAGGGTCGCTGCCTTCTCCAGCACCTCTTCCCCGCCGAACAGCCGCGGGAGACGCCGGATGGCGTTCACCGTTTCATCCGCCGGCAAGGCATCCAGCTTGTCAGATAAAGCCGCATAGTTTTTGCTTTCGATCAGCTCCCGGATCTCGTCCCGCACCTCGCCCTCCACTTCCAGCGCGGCGATCAACGCATTGAAAAAGCCGATGTGGCCGATTTCAATGCGGAAGGAGGTGTCCTCCCCATCCGCGAATAAACGGATGGCCTCCGCCGCCAGGGAAAGCATCTCCAGATCCGCCCGCATTCCAGCGGCGCCGATCAGTTCCACGCCGGCCTGAAACTGCTGGTCGTTCCGGCCGGTCAAGCCATGGTTGAGATGATACACATCCTGGGCATAGTACAGCCGTACCGGCAGAACGGCATTTTGCAGCCGAGTGGCGGTCAGCCGGGCGATGGGCATGGTATTGTCCGGCCGCATGACCAGCAGCCGCCCCTTGTCATCGGTCAGCTTATACATCCCGTCCGCGGGGATGGCCATGGGCATGGCGTCGAACACATCGTAAAACTCAATCCCCGGGGTCATCACCTCGGAATAGCCCCGGCAGACAAAAAGGTCGGACAGCTTTCCCTCCGCCTCCCGCCGCGCCATGCATTCCTCAAACAGCAGATCCCGGGTGCCTTCCGGCGTGATTTTCATGGTTTTTTTCATATCTCATCCACGTTCCCTTCGACTGTAACAGCGCCGGGCACTTTATCGCGCTAATGTGCTATCATAGTAGCATATTGATATGGCATCTGTCAATCGTCGTTTTATCCCATTTCAAAGAAGTTCATCTGGCTGGTACTGGGCAAAGCCTCCAGCACCCCCAGCTGGCGCAGGGATTCCACCACCGCTTTGGTGATGCCGCTGCGGTTCTGCAGGTCGTCGCAGGAAATGAATTCTCCCCCCTCTTCCCGGGCGTCCACCAGTCCCTGGGCCGCCGCCCCGCCCAACCCCTTGACCGAGCTGAAGGGCAGCCGGATCTTGCCATCCTCCATCAGATACTTGTAGGTGTGGGATTTATAGAGATGGACCGGCAGGAATTCCACCCCCCGCTGCATGGCTTCGTAAACCACCTGCAGGGTTTCCACCAGGGCCAGCTCCTTGGCGGAAGCCTCCTTGCCCCGGCTTTTGATCTCCTCCATCTTCTGCTTGACGGCCTCCTTGCCCTGCTGCACCGTTTCCGCTTCGAAATCCTCTCCCCGGCCGGTGAAGTAGGCGGCGTAGTATTCGGCGGGATAATGCACCTTGTACCAGGCCACCCGCAGCGCGGCGATGATATAGGCGGCGGCGTGGGCCTTAGGGAACATGTATTTGATTTTCATGCAGGAATCGATATACCACTGGGGAACCCCATGCTCCCTCATGGCGGAAAAATGCTCTTCGGTGAGCAATCTCGTGGCGTTGCCCTTACGCACAATCTCCATGATCTTGAAAGCCATTTTCGGCTCCAGGCCCTTATGCATGAGATAAGTCATGATGCTGTCCCGCGTACCGATGACGTTGGAGATGGTGCAGGTGCCGCTGCGGATCAGTTCCTGGGCGTTGCCCAGCCACACATCCGTCCCATGGGAAAGACCAGATATCTGCAGCAGATCGGCAAAGGTCTGGGGCTTGCAGTCCAGCAGCATCTGCCGCACAAAGGGGGTGCCCATCTCCGGGATGGAGAGGGTGCCGGTGTCGCAGTCGATGTCCTCCGGCTTGAGTCCCAGCGGCTCCGGAGAGGTGAAGAGTTTATAGACCTCCGGATCGGACATGTTGACGTCCATGACACTTATACCAGTGTACTCCTCCAGATATTTGTAAATGGTGGGGATGACATGCCCTAGATTGTCCAGCTTCAGGATGGTGTCGTGGATGGAGTGGAAATCGAAGTGGGTGGTGATGATGTCCGAATTGGGATCGTCCGCCGGATGCTGCACGGGGCAGAAATCCTCCGCCTCATAATCATTGGGCACCACCACCATGCCGCCGGGATGCTGGCCGGTGGTGCGCTTAATGCCCGTGCAGCCGATGGACAGCCGGGTCAGCTCCGCGTTGCCGTAGTTGATCCCGCGCTCTTCCGCATACTTCTTCACGTAGCCGAAAGCGGTTTTATCCGCCACAGTGGAGATGGTGCCGGCCTTGAACACATGATCGCTGCCGAAGAGGGATTCGGTATATTTATGGGCGCGAAGCTGATACTCGCTGGCGAAGTTCAAATCGATATCCGGCGCCTTGTCGCCGTCGAAGCCCAGGAAGGTCTCAAAGGGAATCTCGTGGCCGTCCCGCATCAGCGGCTCCCCGCACACCGGGCAGTTTTTGTCCGGCAGGTCGAAGCCGGAGCCCACCGAGCCGTCGGTAAAAAACTCGGAATACTTGCACTTCCTGCACACATAATGGGGCGCCAGGGGATTGACCTCCGATATCCCCGCCATGTTGGCTACAAAGGAGGAGCCGACGGAGCCACGGGAGCCCACCAGATAGCCGTTGTCCACCGAGTTTTTCACCAGTTTCTGGGCAATCATGTACAGCACGGCGAAACCGTGCTTGATGATGGAGGTCAGTTCCCGGTCCAGCCGCTTGGCCACCAGCTCTGGCACCGGATCGCCATAGATTTCCTTGGCCCGACCCCAGGTGATCTCCTCCAATTGCTGGTCCGCCCCGTCGATATGGGGGGGGAAGGTTCCCTCTGGAATCGGGCGGAAGCTGTCCACCATATCCGCAATGCGGTTGGTATTGGTCACCACCACCTCATAGGCCTTTTCCCGGCCGAGATAATCGAATTCCGCCAGCATTTCGTCGGTGGTGCGCAGATAGAGAGGGGCCTGCTGGTCGGCGTCGTTGAACCCCTGCCCCGCCATGAGGATCCGTCGATAGACCTCGTCCTCCGGATCCATGAAGTGAACGTCGCAGGTGGCGCACACCGGAATATTCAGTTTCTCCCCCAGCCGGACGACGGTGCGGTTGAATTCCTTGAGCTGCTCCTCATCCCGGGCGATGCCCTCCCGCAGCATGAACCGGTTGTTGCCCAGGGGCTGGATCTCCAGAAAATCGTAGAATTTGGCGATATCCAGCAGGCTTCCAAAGGGCTTTCCCTCCACAATTGCCTTGAACAGCTCCCCCTGCTCGCAGGCGCTGCCGATAATCAGTCCCTCCCGGTATTCCTGCAGCTTGGTTTTGGTGATGCGGGGTTTTTTATAATAATTGTGAAGATGGGACCAGGAAATCAGCTTGTACAGATTCTTCAGC
>CAKTTT010000210.1 GCA_934615635.1 uncultured Eubacteriales bacterium
CCCTGGGCGATATCCTCACCGGCAATTTCAATCGCAACGATCTGGCCGGTCCGGTGGGAACGGTGGACGTGATCGGCGACGTGGTGCAAAACGCGGTGCAGCAGGAGCATTGGCAGGTGGGATTGGGCAATCTTCTGTTCATGATTTCCCTGATCACCGTGAATGTGGGCGTGTTTAACCTGCTTCCGGTTCCCGCCCTGGACGGCGGGCGGCTGGTCTTCCTGATTATCGAAGGGGTGACCAGGCACAAGGTTCCGGCCAAGTATGAGGGGCTGATCCATGCCATCGGCCTGATTCTGCTTCTTATCTTGATGGTATTTGTGACCTTTGGTGATATCGGCCGGCTGCTACGGGGCGGATGGTAAGCTCTTTTCCTGCAAAGGCAAGAAACTTTACAAGCGTTTTCGGTCCCGCGGGAGGGACCATAACGAGAAGCAACTCCAAAGGGCGGTGAAAAGGATGGTCGAAAGGCGGGAAACCAGAACCGTTTATGCCGGGGCGGTGGCCATCGGCGGCGGGCATCCGGTCACGGTTCAGTCTATGCTGAACGTGCCGGCGGAGGATCTGGCCGGCAATGTGGCCCAGGCCAAACGGCTGGAGGCGGCCGGCTGCGAGCTGATCCGGGTGGCGGTGCCCGACCGGGAGGCGGTAAAGCTGGTGGGCGCTTTGAAGGAGGCTGTGTCCGCGCCGATCGTGGCGGATATCCATTTTGATTATCGCCTGGCGCTGGAATGCGCCGCCGCCGGGGTGGACAAAATACGGATCAATCCAGGTAATATAGGGGAGAAAGAGCGGATCAAGGCGGTGGCGGACGCTTGCCGCCAGCGAAAAATTCCCATCCGCATCGGGGTCAACAGCGGTTCCCTGGAAAGGGAGATTCTGGCCAAATACGGCCATCCCACGGCGGAGGCTTTGCGGGACAGCGCCCTTTATCACGCCGCCCTGCTGGAGCAATTTGATTTTACCGATATTCTGCTCTCCATGAAATCCTCCGATGTGCCCACCATGGTCCGCGCTTATGAGCTGACGGCGGAGGCGTGCGCCTATCCGCTGCATCTGGGAGTCACCGAGGCGGGCACCCAGCGGATGGGACTTCTCAAATCGGCGGCGGGCATCGGTTCGCTGCTGCTTCACGGTATCGGCGACACCATCCGCGTCTCCCTGACGGCCGCGCCGGAGCAGGAGGTGGAAGCAGGAATCGATCTGCTTCATGCCGTGGGGCTGCGCTCCAACCGGGCAAAAATGATTTCCTGCCCCACCTGCGGCCGGACGGCCATTGATTTGATCGGCATCGCCACGGAGGTGGAGCAGCGGCTGAGGGCGGTGGATAAGCCCATCACGGTGGCGGTGATGGGCTGTGTCGTCAACGGGCCGGGAGAGGCCAGGGAGGCGGACGTCGGCCTGGCAGGAGGAAAGGGAAAGGTAGCCCTTTTTCGTAAGGGTGAAGTCATACGCACGGTGGAGGAAGACCGGGCGGTGGAGGAATTGATGCAGGAGATCGAATCCCTGTAGCTGTAAAGGGATAACGCTGTCCACCGCTGAGAGAAAGGAATGTCCAAAAAGAATGAGCAATCCCACCTTTGAACAGGTTTTCGGGTCCCTTCTGCGGGACAAGACGGCGCTGGAGGCGCTATCGGGAGCGCGGGTCTGCGGGATGGATCTTCATAAGTCCGACGGGTGGCTGACGGTGCGGCTCTCCCTGGACCGCTTTGTGGAATTCGCGGCGGTGGCTTCGGCGGAAAAGGCCGTGGCCGCCGCCCTTTCCCTGCGGACGGCGGAATTTCTGCCCGCCTACCCGGCGGACTCGCTGACGGAGGATTGTTTTCCCACGGTGGTGGAATTCCTGCGCCGCCGCAGCGCCGCCGTCAACGGAACCTTCAAGGACGCCGGCTGCCGTCTGGAGGGGGAGCGCCTGACGGTCACCCTGCGCCACGGCGGGCTGAACATACTGCGCGCCACCAAAACGGATGTCCAGTTGGAACGGCTTCTGCAGGAACTGTTCAATCGGCGGATCACCCTGGCTTTGGAGGGGGAGACGGAGATCGGCACCGAAAGCGAGGCTTACCGGGCGATGGTCAAGGAGGGGGAGGCTCAAGCGGCGCAGGCGGCGGCCCAGGCCGCGGCGGCTGTGGCAGCCTCCGCACCTTCGCCATCCAAAGGGACGCCGGCGCCGGCAGCGCCCCGGCCCAAAGCGCCCGCCAACGCGGATATGCCGCCGGAGGATGGATTGCCGGTTTATTTGGACACCGCCCAGCCGCTGTTTGGCGGGCCGATCCGGGAAAAGCCCATCCCGCTGCGCTCCCTGGAGCCGGACGGCAGCACCGTTACCGTTTGGGGGGAGGTTTTTGGATATGAAACCCGCGCCTTCCGGGACGGGGTCAAGATCCGGCATACCTTCCACATCACCGACCGGACCAACTCCATCACCGTCACCATCTGGGTGGATCAGAATCGGGCCAGGGATCGGGAGAAGAAGGAGGCGCTGGCGGAGTTCAAGGACGGCATGTGCGTGCTGATGAACGGGATTTATGAGTACGATGATTTCGCCAAAAATAACATCCTCAGCCCCAAGGCCATGTCGGTGGTGGCCAAATACGTCAAGAAGGACCGGGCGGAGGAAAAGCGCGTGGAGCTGCATCTCCATACCAAGATGTCCTCCATGGACGGCGTCAGCAACGCGGAGGACATGATTCTGCGGGCTGCCTCCTGGGGGCATCAGGCCGTCGCCATCACCGACCACGGCGTGGTGCAGGCCTTTCCCGAGGCGATGAATGCGGCGGCCAAGGCCAGAAAAAAAGGAATGAACATCAAAATCCTCTACGGCGTGGAGGCGTATTACATAAACGACAGTATTCCGGTGGTGGACGGGCAGGCGGACGAGAGCCTGGACGGCGAATTCATTGTCTTCGACACTGAAACCACCGGCTTAAGCGGCCAGAACGACCGGTTGACCGAAATCGGCGCGGTACGGATGAAAAACGGCGAGATTCTGGAGGAGTTCGACACCTTTGTCAATCCAGGGCGGCCGATTCCGCCAAAGATCACCGAGCTGACCGGCATCAACGACGATATGGTTCGGGATGCGCCGGGGGAAAAGGAAGCGTTGGAGGCGTTTTACGCCTTTTGCGGGGATTGCCGTGTGCTGGTGGCCCACAACGCCCCCTTTGACGCCTCCTTTATCCGGGCGGCGGCGGGGCGCAGCGGCCTGTCCTACCCCTTTTCCACCGTGGATACGGTGACCATCTGCCGGGCCCTTTATCCGGGGCTGAAAAATCACAAGCTGGACACGGTGGCCAACCATTTGAAGCTGCCGCCCTTCAACCATCACCGGGCCTGCGACGACGCAAGGGTACTGGCGCAGATCTATCAGCATCTCATCAAGGATATGAAGGAAACCCGGGGGATCGAATCGGTGGGGGGGATCAATACCCTGCTGTCTGGGGTGGATACCCGCAAGGTGCGGCCCTATCATCTGATTATCCTGGCG
>CAKTTT010000211.1 GCA_934615635.1 uncultured Eubacteriales bacterium
CTTGAGCCTGGAGCCGGCCACCAGCTCCAGCCCCTCGCCCATTAGCTTCATACCGAACAAAAACAGTCCCAGCCCGCCCAGCAAGGAAAGGATATGCATGATATCCACAAAACAGCCTCCTTAATTCACCTGATCTGTACCCTCCCTGTTTGAGGAGGGCGCAAAAACCGTTAAGAGCCTATCATGCCAATGTTAAAACCGTGTTAAAAATTCGAAATTCGTCGATTTTTCCTCCATTTTCCGGCAGGCGGGGAGGATATGCAGCATATAATGTATAATTATGCAAATATTCAATTCAAAACGAATAGACGTCTGCACCCATTGGACGGAAAATCAATCGGATATTCCGCTGTATTGGGCAGATTAACAAAATTCGGCTGAATAGCATAATTATGCGTAAGTTGGTCTTGAAAAATGAAAAGGGAATGTTATAATAAGGACAATACTTCCAAAAGGGAAAGGATGCGCGAAGGATGGATACAGTGAAAAAAGTGGTGCTGGCCTATTCCGGCGGACTGGACACCTCCATTATTATTCCGTGGCTCAAGGAGAATTATAACAACTGCGAGGTTATCGCCGTGGCGGCGGACGTGGGGCAGGGCAAGGAGCTGTCCGGCCTGGAGGAAAAGGCGCTGAAAACCGGCGCCTCCAAGCTGTACATAGAGGATCTGCGCCAGGAGTTTGTGGACGAGTATATTTTCCCCACCCTGAAGGCGGGCGCGGTATACGAAAATCAGTATCTGCTGGGCACCTCCTTCGCCCGGCCGATCATTGCCAAAAGAATCGTGGAGATCGCCAAGAAGGAAGGGGCGGACGCCATCGCCCACGGCTGCACCGGCAAGGGGAACGACCAGGTCCGGTTTGAGCTGGCCATTAAGGCCTATGCGCCCAACATGAAAATCATCGCCCCCTGGCGGGTGTGGGAGCTGAAATCCCGGGAAGAGGAAATCGCCTACGCCGAGGCCCGGAACATCCCGCTGAACATCACCCGGGAGACCAACTATTCCAAGGATAAGAACCTGTGGCATCTTTCCCACGAGGGTCTGGATCTGGAGGATCCGGCCAACGAGCCCAAGTATGACGAGATCCTGGAGATGGGCGTGTCCCCCGAGAGGGCGCCGGACAAGGCGACCTACATCACCCTTTCCTTTGAAAAGGGGATCCCGGTGGCGCTGGACGGGGAGAAGCTGGACGGCGTGGCCATGATCGAGAAGCTCAACAAGCTGGGCGGAGAAAACGGCATCGGCTTGGTGGACATGGTGGAGAACCGGCTGGTGGGGATGAAGAGCCGGGGCGTGTATGAGACCCCCGGCGGCACCATCTTGTATAAGGCCCACGAGGCGTTGGAGACCCTCTGCCTAGACCGGGACACCCAGCACTACAAGCAGCAGATGGTGGCCGGCAAGTTCAGCGAGTTGGTGTATTACGGCCAGTGGTATACCCCCCTGCGGGAGGCGCTGTCCGCCTTTGTGGACACCACCCAGGAGACGGTGACCGGCGAGGTGAAGCTGAAGCTGTACAAGGGCAACATGATCCTGGCGGGTATCACCTCCCCCTATTCCCTTTACGATGAGGATATCGCCACCTTCAGCGAGGACGAGGTGTACAACCAGATGGACAGCCAGGGATTTATCAACCTTTTCGGTTTGCCGATCAAGGTGAAGGCCCTTAAAGAAGGCAAGTAAGGAAGGCTCTCATGCTGAAAAACATATTGGAGGCGCCGGACAAGGCCCCCTTGCATAATTTCCCTTATATTTTGTATCTGCCGGACGGGTATGACGAGGATGAGCGGGAGTGGCCGCTGGTGGTTTACCTCCACGGCGCGGGGGAGCGGGGCCGCGATTTGAAAACGCCTTATGCCTACGGCATCCCCCAGCGGATAAAGGACGGGGATTCCTTCCCCTTCATCTTTGTGGCGCCGCAGTGCGACGATCCGCTGTACTGGGCGGGCTGCATAGAATCGCTGGACGCTTTTCTGGACGACCGGTTACGGGAGCTGCGGGTGGACCGCCACCGGATCTATCTCACCGGCGCCAGCATGGGCGGTATGGGAACCTGGATGTGGGGCGTCGCCTCTCCCGAACGGTTCGCCGCCTTGGCGCCGCTGTGCGGGATCGGTGTGCCCTGGTACGCTTTCCGGCTCAAGGATACGCCGGTATGGGCCTTTCACGGTGATCAGGACGGCGTTATCCGGGTGGAGGAAAGCATATGGATGACCGAGGCGGTGAACCGCTTCGGCGGCAACGCCCGGCTGACGGTATACGAGGGCGTGGGGCACGATTGCTGGCTGCAGGCCTATCACGACCCGGAGCTGTACGAATGGATGCTGGCACAGCGCAAGCCGTGACGGCGGGCGAGGGCGCGGTAACGCGCCCTCTTGCGCCTTATGGAAGCAGGTTCGCTTTCGCTGGACACGGATAAAGGAACAGGAAGATTCGCACATAAAGGAGAACCATCATGAAGCTTTGGGCCGGACGCTTTTCCAAGGAAATCGATCAAAAGACCAACGACTTCAACTCCTCCATCGCCTTTGATTCCCGCATGGCGCAAGAGGACATCGCGGGCAGCATGGCCCACGCGGCTATGCTGGAGAAGCAGGGGATCATCACGCCGGAGGACGGCCGCGCCATCCGGGAGGGGCTGGCGGCCATCGCCGGGGATCTGCGGGAGGGAAGGCTTTCTATCGATCCGGCGGCGGAGGATATCCACACCTTTGTGGAGGGGGAGCTGACCGCCCGGATCGGCGATGCCGGTAAGCGGCTGCACACCGGCCGCAGCCGCAACGACCAGGTGGCCCTGGACCTGCGGCTTTATCTCAAGGGCGCGGTGCCTCCCCTGCGGCGGCAGCTCCTCGATCTGATCGGGGTGCTGTGCGGGAAGGCGGAGGAGCACGCGGGCACCATCATGCCGGGATACACCCATCTCCAGCGGGCGCAGCCCATCACCTTCGGCCACCATCTGCTGGCCTATGCGGAGATGTTTCTGCGGGATATCGGGCGGCTGGACGATGCGGCGCACAGGATGGATGTTTCCCCCCTGGGCAGCGGCGCGCTGGCGGCCACCACCTATCCATTGGACCGGCAGGCGGTGGCGGCGGCGCTGGGGCTTGGCGGCGTGACCCATAATTCCCTGGACGGCGTGTCCGACCGGGACTATGCGGTGGAGCTGACCGCGGCCCTTTCCCTGGTGATGGTGCATCTGTCCCGCTTTTCCGAGGAGATCATCCTGTGGTGCTCCTGGGAGTTCAAATTCATTGAGCTGGACGACGCTTTTTCCACCGGTTCCTCCATCATGCCGCAGAAGAAAAACCCGGATATCGCCGAACTGGTGCGCGGTAAATCCGGCCGGGTGTTCGGGGATCTGACGGCGCTGCTGACCATGCTCAAGGGACTGCCCCTGGCCTACAACAAGGATATGCAGGAGGACAAGGAAGCAGTTTTTGACGCGCTGGAC
>CAKTTT010000212.1 GCA_934615635.1 uncultured Eubacteriales bacterium
GGCTACGGCCTGGTAAACGGCGCGCCGGCCTATGCTTTCGCGCAGGACCGGAATGTTTGCAGCGGCGCGGTCAGCCGCGCCCAGGCGGCGAAGATTCGCCGGATATATGATCTGGCCGCGCAGAATGGCGCGCCGGTCGTGGGGGTGTTCGACAGCGACGGCGCCCGGCTGGGCGATGGGATCGACGCTATGGACGCCATCGCCGATATTCTGCTGGCTTCCAATAATCTCTCCGGCGTGGTGCCCCAGATCGCGGTGGTGGCGGGGGCCTGCGTGGGCTCGGCCTCTTTGATCGCCGCCAATATGGACATCGTGGTCGGGGTCAAGGATGCGGATTATTACCTGAATGTAGGCGACAAAAACGCGCCCGCCGCCCTGCTGGCGGAGAATGTGGAGGACGCCCTGGAACAGGTGCGCCGGCTGCTTTCCCTGCTCCCTCAGAACAATTTGGACACGGCGCCGGTGTTTGAGGGCGATCTGCCCGCCGCCGTGGAGAAGGCGGATATCGGCAGCGCCGCACGTCTGGCGGCGGATGCGGATTCCCTGCTCTTCCTCTACGGCGAGGAAGAGGAGTGCAAAACCGCTCTTGGCCGGATCGGCGGCATGGCCTGCGGCTTTGTCACGCTGGCCGGCGATCCGGTGGCCTGCGCTCAGGCATCCCGGGTGGCCCGTTTCGTGCGGATGTGCGATGCGTTCTCCCTGCCGGTGGTCACCTTTGTGGACGCGGCGGGATTCCAGAGCCTGAAGGGGGCCGCCAAGGTTTCCCACGCTTACGCGGAGGCCACGACGGCCAAGGTTACGGTGATCGTGGGCAAGGCCTACGGCCCGGTTTATATCGCCGCGGCGGGCAAAAGCGCCGGCGCCGATGTGGTGCTGGCCTGGCCGGAGGCAGTGATTTCTCCGGTGGCGCCGGCAACCGCCGTCCATGTGCTCTGGAAGGACCGGCTGGCGGAAATGAAGAATCCCGCCGAGGATCGGGAACGGCTGGCGGAGGAATACGCGCAGAGCATGTGCTCCCCCCTGGAGGCTGCGGCAGCGGGTGTTCTCACCGATGTGGTAACGGCGGCCGATACCCGGGCCAAGCTGATTGCCGTGCTGGAAATGCTGGCCGGCAAACGGGTTTCCCGGTTACCCAAGAAGCATTCCGATATCCAGTTGTAAACGACACGGATTCTATTGTCTGAGTGAAAGGATTGGATGGTATATGAAACAGTTCCGCATTTCTGTCAACGGCAACGCTTATGATGTGCAGGTGGAGGAGGTCGGCGCGGCCGGTGTTCCCGCCCCTGCTTCTGCTCCTGCTCCTGCCGCCCCTGCAGCGGCTCCGGCAGCCGCTCCTGCGCCGGCCGCTCCCGTGACGCCGGCTGCCTCCACCGTTCCGGCAGCCGCTCCCGCTGCCCCCGTGGCCGGGGCGGAAACCATCAACGCTCCTATGCCCGGCACCATCGTCAACGTCCAGGTGAAGGCTGGCGACGCGGTTGCCAAGGGCCAGGTGCTGCTGGTACTGGAAGCGATGAAAATGGAGAACGAGATTATGTCTCCGCGCGACGGCGTGATCGCCGGCGTGCATGTGAGCAAGGGCGAGAGCGTCGATTCCGGCAAGCTGCTGATCTCCCTGCAGTAAAACCGGCGGCTAATTGGGAAGGAATGATGGAATAATGGCAAAAGTCGGCATAACCGATACCATATTGCGCGATGCGCACCAGTCGCTGATCGCCACCCGCATGACTACGGAGGAGATGCTGCCCGCGCTGGAGCAACTGGACGATATCGGCTTCCATTCGCTGGAATGCTGGGGCGGCGCTACCTTTGACGCCTGCCTGCGGTTCCTGGACGAGGATCCCTGGGACCGGCTGCGCACCCTGCGGGAGAAGCTGCCCAAGACCAAGCTGCAGATGCTTTTCCGCGGCCAGAATATGCTGGGTTACCGGCATTATGCGGACGATATCGTGGAATATTTCGTGCAGAAATCCGTCGCCAACGGCATCGACATCATCCGCATTTTCGACGCTCTCAACGACATTCGCAACCTGGAAACCTCCATCAAGGCGGCGCGCAAGGAAAAGGGCGCTCATGTGCAGGTGGCGATTTCCTATACCACCAGCCCGGTGCATAATATCGACTATTTCGTGAAATATGCCAAGGCTCTGGAGGAAACCGGCGCCGACTCCATCTGCATCAAGGATATGGCCGGCCTGCTGATTCCCTATGAAACCTATGATTTGGTGAAGGCCCTGAAGGAAACGGTGAAGATCCCGATTCAGGTTCATTCCCACTTCACCGCCGGCATCGCCGACATGGTGCTGCTCAAGGCCATCGAGGCGGGCGCCGACGTGGTGGATACCGCGCTTTCCCCTCTGGCCATGGGAACCTCCCATCCGGCTACGGAGTCCATCGTGGCAGCCCTCAAGGGCACGGAATACGACACGGGGCTGGATCTGGTGAAGCTCAGTGAGGTGAGCAAGCATTTCAAGACCCTGCGGAAGAAATACATGGACAGCGGGCTGCTCAATCCCAAAATGCTGGAGGTAGACACCAACGCGCTGATCTATCAGGTTCCGGGCGGTATGCTCTCCAATCTGGTGAGCCAGCTTAAGCAGGCGGGGAAGGAAGACAAGCTGGAGGAGGTGCTCCAGGAGGTGCCGCGGGTGCGGGAAGACGCCGGATTCCCGCCGCTGGTTACCCCGTCCTCCCAGATCGTGGGCACCCAGGCGGTGTTCAACATCATCGGCGGCGAACGCTACAAGATGGTGACCAAGGAATTCAAGGGCTTGGTCCGCGGGGAATACGGCGCGACGCCAGTCCCCATCAAGCCGGAGTTTGTGAAAAAGATCATCGGCGACGAGGAACCGATCACCTGCCGTCCCGCCGACCGGCTGGAGCCGGAGCTGGAGAAGATGCGCGCCGAGGTGGCCGAATGGTACGAGCAGGAGGAGGATGTGCTGACCTACGCTCAGTTCGGCCAGGTGGCGGTCAAGTTCTTCGAGAAGCGGCGCAACAAAAAATACCACATCGACGGCAAGCACCTGAACGAAGAGGAAAAGGTGCATCCTGTTTGATGGGATGGACGAAAAAGCGAAAGCCCCCGACGGGGCTTTCGTTCGTTTTCTCCGATCCTTGGTTGACAGTGCCGGGTTAAAACTGGTACAATAAGAGGAAGGAATCCCCGGATATGCGGGGGAAGAAGCGAGGTGCCTCATGATCAAAAGCATGACGGGTTACGGACGCGGCCAGGCGACGGTGGAGGGAATGGATATCACCGTTGAAATCAAGTCCGTGAACCATCGCTATTATGAATATACCTCCCGGCTGCCCAGGACCTACGGTTTTTTGGACGATAAGCTCAAATCCTATCTCCAGGGCTCTATCTCCCGGGGCAAGGTGGATGTTTACGTTTCCATCGATTTCTTTTATTCTCATGGCAGTGAGGTGG
>CAKTTT010000213.1 GCA_934615635.1 uncultured Eubacteriales bacterium
ACAATGACGCTGCCGCCCATGGTGGTAATGACCGTGACATTTCCCCCTGCGACAAACCCGAGGTTTTCCAGATGCTTCTTCACCTCCGGCTTTCCGCCGATCTTCCGGATGATGTTCTCTTCTCCGATATTGGCAAGTGTAAGCGGCATCATGCTTCATCCTTCCTCTTTCCTTAGCGCACAGGCAGTCCACATGTTAGCATCAACTAACCTCCGCTCTAAAATAACGGTTAGCATAAGCTAACCTTTTCGCTTTTTATTCTAATCATTTTCCTGCCGGCTGTCAATATTTTTTCCAGAAAATGCTGGTTGTACAGGTATTTTCGGCGTTTTATTGAAAATTTTCACGGAAAGCAATAGGATTGTGCCTCTTAATTAACGAGATGAGCGGCCAGCTTTTTGCCCTGCCCGGAATGGCATTCCACGGTTTTACAAGGCAACCGTTGAAATCGTCAACCAGCTTCCATATTACCAAGATATAGTGGTCTCCACCCCTTTCGTTGAATATTTTCTTTCCATGCTACGGCGTGCGTCCCACCACCCGGCGCGAATCCGATCGCCGCTGACAGCGGCAGATACGGAAAAAGCCCGGGACGGCGACAATACAATCGCAGTCCCGGGCTTTTGCAGTTTATATTTCCGGCACGATGGCCCCTTGCGCCCGCAGCAGAGAGCGGATTTCCTCCACCGGAACCTCCCGCAGTTCCCGCCCCGCCGCCAGGGCCGCCGCCGCGCCCGCCGCTTGGCCCATGGCCATGCAGGAGGCCTTCACCCGGAAGGCGGACTGGGCCAGGCGATCGCCAGAGGCGCACCGCCCTGCGGCCAGCAGGTTGTCCATCCCCTTGACCAGCATGGCGCTCAAGGGGATTTGGGGCACCCTGTCCTTAGTCACAGCGATATTATGGAGAGTCTGTTCCCCGTCGGCGTGGAGATCCACCGGGTAGTAGGAGTAGCACACGCCGTCCGGATACGCGGCCGCCCCGACATACTCCGCCGCCGTGATAACATGATCCCCCATAATCCTGCGCGATTCCCGAACAGCTACCTCCCCACCGCAGGCCACGGGCTGAATCCGCTGCGCCCCTTTGACCCGTTTGCGGGCCCAGGCGGCCAGCCGGGCCACCGAACGGCGGCCCTCCACCTCCGCCTGAGACCGGCTCAGGCTATCGGCCCCGTTGAGCGAAATGTGGTTGATGTTGTTGCCGTCGGCATGGAAGATCGTGTAGGGCGACCCCTCCAGCGACCAGTAGTCGGCGCGGCGGATTTCACCCGCCTCCAACCCCTGCCGGAAGCTCTCCTCCACCTGCCGCCTGTCGATATCCTCCAGGTGGAAATCCTTCCAGTAAAACCGCAGGGTTCCCGGCTGGAGAACCGGCGGCTCCCCTTCCCCCAGCTGGAACGCCGCCCCCGCCAGAGCGGACAGGTCGCCGTCCCCGGTGGCGTCGATAAAGCGGCCGCCCCGTATGGCCTGCAGGCCACCCTTGGCGGCGACCAAAATTTCGGTCACCCGGGCGTCCCGCGTCAGGGCGTCGCAGAGCGTGTGATGGTACAGCAGGGTCACCCCCGCCTCCTGGCACATGGCGTCCATAGCGGCGGCGGCCATCGGCCCGTTGACCACCACGTTCTGCTGGCTGTGATCGTATTCTTCACTGAACGGCGGAATGGCCGCCCAACCGTCCGCCTCCAGCCGCTTCACCAGCTCCCAGCCGATACCCGCGATGATTGGCCGGCTTCCCCGGTAAAACAGGCCGATTTCATTGTTGCCGCCGACGGTCAGCACGCCGCCGGGCATCCCATACCGCTCCACCAGAGCGGTTTTCGCTCCGGCACGGGCCGCCTGCACCGCTGCGCAGAACCCGGCTACGCCGGCCCCGCAGACCACCACGTCGAAGTCGCCGAGCACCGGCACATCTTTTTCATATCGCATAACCAGTCTCCTTTAACAAGCAAGCGGATATACCCTTCCAGTATATCCGCTCCGCTTATAAAAGTCTAGGTAATCGCTGAAAAAATCACGCCTTGCGGCTCAGCGGCGTATTGGTGAGGAAATCCCCTCACACCTACGTCAAAACTCCTCGGAATACGACCGTATTCCTGCGGTTTTTTCCTTGCTGTGGGGGAATTTCCCTTCACCAATCCATCCACTGAATTTATTCATCGCTTACCTAGAATTCCACCCGCAGGGTGACAATTTTGAAGGGAGGAAGGTCAACATCCGCCGTCTGTCCGTTCAGGCGCAGCGGCTGGGAATCCTCTTCCTTCATATCGGTCAGGGCCGCTTGCCGAATCGGACGACCGAAGGCGACGGTTTCCCGTATCGCTTCCCCTGTGGGATTGAACAGACGCAGGATGAGGGCGTCCCCCTCCTCGCTGCGCTTGACAGCGCTGACTCCGGTGCGGGCGTCCCGCAGCGTGAACAGGCTCTCTGTTTCCGGTCGGTCGCCCTGCCGTCCGGCGCCCACCTGGGCCGCCAAGAGATCGGTCTGATACCTACGGCACTCCGAGAATACCTCGCCCGGCGCCGCCTTAGCGTGGAAATACAGCGCATATTCGAAGCACTGAGGCCCAATGCACTGGCTGGTCTCCTCCTCAAAGCCGATGAGGAGATCGTTATGAATGGGGAAGGTGTTGGACGTGGCGCGGAACAGGGTCAGGTTGATGATAGCCTGCCCGTCGCTGACGGTGCCCGCTTCCCGGATCCCCTTGGTAAAGAGGGCGACGCCCCCCGTCTCGTCCTGCACGTCGATGAAGCCCTGCAAAGCCTGCCGCTCCAGCTCGGGGCCTTTTTTCAGCCGGTCATTGGTGAAGGGATCCACCTCGCGGGTCCGGATTTCGAACGGGGCCTCCCAATCGGCGGTGGCGGCCTGTATCCCGGTGGGGAAGGAAACTGTCAGCAGATGATCCCGGCAGCGGTTGTCCAGGGTGGTTTTGCACACCAGCCGCTTACTGCCCTTTTTCAGGGTGATGTCGGTGATAATGGCCGTCTCCACGGTTTCCGCCAGCCGCGCGGTGCGCGCCTCGTTGAGCCCGGCGGGGATCGGCATCCAGCAGGTCATCCGGCAGGTGGCGGACAGGCTGGAGTTTTCCACCAGCTCCACCTGAGTGCGGCCGCCCCGGGAGGTGAGATGGCTGTTGGCATAGGGTTCCCGGTGCACCCAGAAGTCGCCGCTGGATCCGGTGTCGGTGAAGGCGCAGAGTCCCTGCGTCGTCCGGCCTGTTTCGTAATCGTACACCGTCACCTCCCCGCTGCCCACGGTCACCCGCAGGCGGCCGTTATCCAGCACATGGCCCGCCCGGCCGATGGGGGCGAAGGGAAATACCCCTTCGGGGAAGGGATTGGTGGAGGTGGCGTCGCTTCCCTTTTTCCGCCGCAGGGTCAGGGTGGTGTAGCCCATGGCGGGGATGTCCCGGACGTCGGCCAGCACTACCC
>CAKTTT010000214.1 GCA_934615635.1 uncultured Eubacteriales bacterium
GTAGGACTGACGGCGGTGATCGCCGCCGGCCAAGGATGCCCCCGGGTGACGGCCGTCGGTTCAGGCGGCAGCAATATGCTGCGGCGGTTCGAATGAGGGACGGAGGAGAATTTCGCCTCCAGCCTAGAGTCGGCGCTGGCCTCTCTGGGCTTCCAGACGGGGCATAGGCGGCGCGGCTGCCTGTTCCAAGCCGCTTGGTCGGGAGCGCACGATAAGATGGGCCCATTGAAGGAGTTTACCCGGAAACCATACGCTTTCCCCGAACGGGTAAGGAGCCGGGAGAGCTTCAAGAGCCTTTGCCGGCCCCGGCACGCGCCTTCCGATGGCGGAGCGTTCAAGAGGCTCATCCTGTGGGCGGCGGTTTTCGCCCGCTTCTTCCATCGCGTGTCGCGGCCCTTCGTTTGCTTTCCGGGGCCTTTCTCCCCGGCAGTCATCTCGTGAACCCATAGTCCAAACCGCCGGTTAAGCCGGGGAGCAGGCCTCAATGGGCCTCTTGCCGGCGGGCGTCTCAAGAAACACGGAAAGGATCAGGCGCCCTGCCGCCCGTAAACGATGGCTTTTCTGCCATGGTGTTTTTCTATTTGCGTCTCGCTTCCCTCCATGCCGGAGCCCGAAGCTGACGGGAGACCTTCTCCCGCTCTGCCGGAGGGTTCCGTTACAAAAAACAGCCGCCGTAAAGCGTCCGCTTTGCGGCGGCTGTTTTGATGCGTTGGGACTGAAAAGAGGAAAAATATGGACATTTTGGAGAAATTACCCGATCTCGCGGGAAGTTGCTGGAAAACTGACACATTTTCTTTTGTGAATTTCCCTCCCCGGCTCTTGCAATTTCTCGGAAATGCCTTTATAATGGCTTTGTGTGGTGGAATGTGCATCGAAGTGGTGGATCGTGGTGGATTTCCACCGTTTCCACAGAGTTTTCCACAGCCACCTGCCGATTACGGGTGAAAATCCAGGAAAATCGAGGATAGGCACATGCTTTACGGCCGCTTCCAACATAATATCGACGCCAAGGGGCGCATTTTTGTGCCCGCGAAGCTGAGAGAGAAGCTGGGCGATGGGTTCATTGCCGCGGCCGTGATGGATCATTGCGTCAGCTTGTATTCCATGGAAGAATGGGACAAGCTCCAGCAGGGCCTGGCGGATATGCCCATGACCAAGGCGCGCAAGCTGCAGCGGTATTTGTCGGCCAACGCTTGCGACGTGCAGGTGGATGCCCAGGGCCGCATCCTGCTGCCCCGTCATTTGCTGGAATACGCCCGGTTGGAGAAGGAGGCCCTGGTGGTGGGCGCGGGCAACCGCGCCGAGATCTGGAACCCCGCCGCTTATGACGAGGATATCGGTGATATGTCCTCCGACGAGGTGGAAGCGGCGTTCATAGAGCTGGGCTTCTGATATGAAGGAAAATAAGAGCTATGCCACCGCTTATCACCGGCCCGTGCTGATGGAGGAAACGCTGGCGGCGCTGGATATCCGGCCCGAGGGGGTATATCTGGACGGCACAGCCGGGGGCGGAGGACATGCTTTCGCCGTCGCCTCACGGCTGACCACGGGACGGCTGATCGCCCTGGATCGGGATCCCGACGCAGTGCGGGAGGCCTCCCGCAGGCTGGAAGGATTGCCCGCCGTGGTGGTGCAAGCCAACTTTACCGCCATGGACCGGGTGCTCCGGGAGCTGGACGTGGAGGCGGTGGACGGGATTCTGCTGGATATCGGGGTGTCCTCTCATCAACTGGATGCGCCCGAACGGGGGTTTTCCTACCATCACGACGCGCCGCTGGATATGCGGATGAGCCAGAGCGGTCCCACGGCCGCCGATCTGGTCAATACCCTCTCCGAGCAGGAGCTGGCGGACGTCTTTTTCCGCTATGGAGAGGAAAAGTTCTCCCGCCCCATTGCACGCGCCATTGGACGGGAGCGGGAAAAGGAACCCATCGTCACCACCGGCCGCCTGGCCGAGATCATAAAGAACGCCGTCCCAGCGGCGGCGCGGCGGGACGGCCACCCTGCGCGGCAGGTTTTTCAGGCGCTGCGCATCGCCGTCAACGGGGAGCTGGATTGCCTTTCCACCGCCCTGGACACCGCTTTCGGCTGCCTCAAGGATGGCGGCCGCCTGGCGGTGATTACTTTCCATTCGCTGGAGGACCGCATGGTAAAGCAGCGGTTCGCCGCCTGGCGGCAGGGCTGCATCTGCCCGCCGGATTTTCCGGTGTGTGTGTGCGGCCGCACCCCGGCCGCCGAGCTGGTGCTGCGTAAACCCGCCCAGGCCTCCCGGATAGAGCTGGAGGAGAATCCCCGGTCCCGCAGCGCGAAGCTGCGGTGCATCCGGCGGCTGCATTCCTTGTATCAAGAGTGACAAACACGGAAAAGGAGGAAGCGTCATGGCTGTACGTCCCCATGGAAGCGAGGCTTATGATCTGTCGCTGTTTGAACCGAAGGAAGACAAGATCATCGAGCTCAAGCCCAATAAAAAGCTGGAAAAGGCCCAGAAGCGCCGCGTGAAGCTTCAGTCGATGCTGAACACCGCCCTGACGCTTTTTGTCGCCGCCATCCTGGTGACGGTGATCGGCAGCATGATTACCACCCGGGTGCAGCTCACCGAGCAGAACAAGGTCATCAGCCAGAAGCAGCAGGAGTTGGAAGAGCTGAAAAGCGAATATAAGCAGCTCAACGCCGAGCTGGCGGCCAAAACCTCCGCCCAGAGCGTGGACGCTTACGCCAAGGAAAACGGGATGCAGAAGGTGGAATCCGGCCAGATCCAGTACATCACGGTGGACGGCGGCGACAAGGTGGAACTGGCGGACGACGGCGCGCAGAGCTGGTGGGAAAAAATCGGGAGCGCCGTTACAAATTTTTTCGCCCAGTTGGCATACCTGTTCAACTAGAACAATAAGTATGATGTGGAGGGCCGCGTGCGGCAACAGGCGGTCCTCCGCACGGGGATAAATGCCGAGAGTTGGGATGAGAGATCGCAACTCTCGTTTTTCATCTGGGGGAGGGAGGTTGGCAGCCATCCTTCGATCAGGGACCGCGGCGACGGCCGCTGCGAACCGGAAAGGCAGGGACTCCAGTTGGCTAGAACAGATAAACAGGATGTAACGACAAAAGCGCCGACCCGGCAGATGTGGAGACGGTCGGTGATCATTATGGCGGTGCTGGTGGGGTTTTGCTTTACCGCCGTCTTGGGGAAGCTGGCGGTTTTGCAGATTGTGCAGACGGATGAATGGCAGAAAAAAGCGGTGTCCCAGCAGTTGAGCGACAGCGCGATCTCCCCCAACCGCGGCTCAATCTACGACGCCAACATGAAGCTGCTGGCGGGCTCCGCCGAGGTGGGGACTATCATCATGTCGCCCCACAACATCCCGGATGACGAGGCGGTGCGCACCAAGATCGCCGATGAGCTGTCCGTGCTGCTGGAG
>CAKTTT010000215.1 GCA_934615635.1 uncultured Eubacteriales bacterium
ACGTATTATGGAGGCGACGCCAGCCTGCTGCTTTCTCTCAATCCGGAGGCAAGCAAGGAAGGCGAATAAACCAACGATTTTTGGGGGAACTATGAAGCTATTATTCAAGCAGCGTTTATTCTCCTGGTTCGACAGTTATGATATATACGATGAAAGCGGGCGGGCGGTGTTCACGGTGGAGGGGAAGCCATCCTGGGGACATAAGCTCCATATCCTCAATGCCCAGGGTGGGCATATCGGCACGGTCAAGCAGGTGGTTTTGACCTTTCTGCCTAAGTTCGAGCTGTATGTCGGGGAGCAGTACGTGGGCAGCATCCATAAGGAATTCACCTTTTTCAAGCCTCGCTTCCAGGTGGACTGCAACGGCTGGCAGGTGGAAGGGGATCTTTGGGGCTGGGATTACCGTATCCGGGATGGTTACGGCCGGACGGTGGCCGCCGTCAGCAAGGAGCTGTTCAATTGGACGGACACCTATTCCCTCGACGTGGCGGATTCCAGAGACGCTCTGCTGGTGCTGATGGTGGCCTTGGCCATCGACGCGGAAAAATGCTCCAATGACTGAGGGGGAAAGGAACATGGATGGGCAGGAGAAAAAAGACGCTTTTGTCCAATGGCGTTTGCTGCCCGCCTACCTGATCCTCGGCGGGGTGATCGGGTGGATTGCCGGCCGGTATCTAGGCCTGACGCTGAAGGAGCAAGACGGCTTGGGGATGGTGCTTTTTCTCCTTGCATGGCTGCTGCTCTGCCTCTCTCTGGCCGTCTTTCTGCAGGTGATCGTTCACGAGGCGGGACACTTGATAGGCGGTTTGCTCAACGGCTATTCCTTCACCTCCTTGCGCATCGGCAGCCTGCTGTTTATCAAGAAAGCGGGCCGGATCCGCTGTAGGAAATTCACGCTGCCGGGAACTGCCGGTCAATGCCTGATGGCTCCGCCGGACAGGCTGGAGGATCGTTTCCCCACCCTGCTGTATAATGTAGGGGGCTGCCTGACAAATGTCCTCTTTTCCGTCGCGGCGCTGCTGGCGAATATGCTGCTGGAGGGGACGCCCCTGCTGCCGCCGCTGCTTCAATTGACGGCGGCGATGGGGCTGTTCTACGCCTTGCTCAACGGTATCCCCCTGCGGGTGGGCCCGGTGGACAACGACGGCCGCAACGCTTATCAATTAAGCAGGAACGAGGCCGCCGCCCGCAGCTTCTGGATACAGCTAAAAATCAACAGCCTGACGGCGCAGGACGTTCGCCTGAAAGATATGCCGGACGAGTGGTTCCGCCTTCCCCAGGGGGAGGAGATGAAAAATGGCCTGTGCGCCTCCGTTGGGACGTTTGCCTGCTGCAGAGCCATGGATCGTTTGGATTTTGAGGAAGCCGGGCGAATCGCCGACGTTTTATTGGAGGAGGCCCCCGGGCTGACCGGGCTGCACAGACAGTCGCTGGTGATGGAGCGGATGTTCTGCGAGCTGGTGGGAGAAAACCGTGCGGACGTGGTCCGCCGGCTGGACAGCGAAGAACTTTGGAAATATGGCGGAGCCGCGGCTTTCAATCCGGCGGTCCATCGGCTGGGATATGCGTACGAGCTGCTTTACCGCCGGGATGAGGCGGCGGCCGCAAAGCGACTGGAGTCCTTTGAAAAGGCGGCCGCGGATTATCCGTATGAAGCGGAGGTTCAGGGAGAACGCGAGTTGATCGCCTGTGCGAAGAGGGCGTATGAAGGGCAGAAGAGGAAGCTCTTGTCAGAGGCCACTTCTTGATACGGTTTTGAAAAAAGGAGGGACAGAGATGGGGATCGCTTTGCGGGAGGTCGATTTTTCCTATGGCGATCGGCCGATTTTGCAGGATTTTACCCTGGAATTCCCTGAAAGCGGGGTGGTCTGTCTGTTCGGTCCTTCCGGCTGCGGCAAGACCACCATCCTGCGTCTGCTGGCGGGGCTGGAGCGTCCGGACAGGGGGCGGATAGAGGGGATGGAGGCCGTCCGGGTGTCCATGGTGTTTCAGGAAAACCGCCTGCTGCCCTGGATGAGCGCGGCGGACAACGTGGCGGCGGTGCTGGAGGGAAAGGAGTCCAAACCCCAGGCCGCCCGCTGGCTGCGGCTGGTGGGGCTGGAGGATCCGGATCAGCCGCCCTCCGCCCTCAGCGGCGGGATGAAGCGGCGGCTGGCCATCGCCCGGGCGTTGGCGGCTCCAGGCGAGCTGCTTCTGATGGACGAGCCCTTTACCGGCATAGACGATGGGCGTCGGGAAGAGATTTCCCGGCTGATCCTGGACCGGTTCGCCGGACGCCTGATTCTTTTGGTCACCCACGACGAGGATGAGTGCGCTTTGCTGGGGGGGCGCCTGCTGCGTCTGCCGGCGGGGCCCCAGACAGGGCATCGGCGTTTGGAGGAATCCGATCAATCCCCGGCATGAGGCGGCAATCGCCATGCCGGAGGCGGACGCGGCCATCCGTCCGCGCCTGGCTGGTCCCCTTATAAAGGGCCTGCCGGCGGACTGTATTCGACGAAATCGGCAAGATCTCCGGAGAGAATCGGACGCTTCCCCTTGACTTTTCGGTGGATTCGATGTAAAATAACACTATATATTTAAAGACAATGACAGAGACAGTAGGATCCGACCAAAAATCCCAGCGAGCCGGGGAGGGTGTGAGCCCGGTATGAGTCAGTCCTTTCCGAACATCCCTCTGGAGTCGCGGGCCGAACGGTTTACCAGTAGGTTCTGCCGGTTTTCCGCCGTTATCGGGAACGCATATAGAGGTATGCCGTAATAGGTGGTATAACGAAGTTCGTCTTCGTCCTGTTAATCGGGACGGAGGCGTTTTATTTTGCGCTGGAGGGAAGGAAAACATGTATAACAAGGTATCCACGGATTTGAACTTTGTGGAGCGGGAACATCGGGTGGAGACGTTCTGGCGGGAGAATCATATCTTTGAAAAAAGCATGGAGAACCGTAAGGATGCGCCCACCTATACCTTTTACGACGGTCCGCCGACGGCCAACGGCAAGCCCCACATCGGGCATGTCCTCACCCGGGTAATCAAGGATATGATCCCCCGTTTCCAGACCATGAAGGGGAAGTATGTTCCCAGGAAGGCCGGATGGGACACCCACGGCCTGCCGGTGGAGCTGGAGGTCGAAAAGCTGCTGGGGCTGGACGGTAAGGAACAGATCGAGCAATACGGTCTGGAGCCCTTCATCGAGAAGTGCAAGGAGAGCGTGTGGAAATACAAGGGGATGTGGGAATCCTTCTCGGAAACCGTCGGCTTCTGGGCGGATATGGAGCATCCCTACGTCACCTATCACGACGACTTTATCGAGTCGGAATGGTGGGCGCTCAAGCAGATCTGGGACCGCGGCCTGCTTTACCGCGGCTTTAAGATCGTACCCTATTGCCC
>CAKTTT010000216.1 GCA_934615635.1 uncultured Eubacteriales bacterium
CGTTAGTCCTCAGTGCAAAACCGCGGCCAACGAACTGCTATACTGCCCCCGGATGTACCGCGCCATGCTCAATCGGGAGCGGATGAAGCCGATTCTGATCACGCCCTGCGAATGCGGCCACGCGGAGGTGGTTTCCGGCCACCAGCGCGCCTGCATAGCCAGCAGAAAGGGGCTGTCGCTGGCGGTTGAGGCGGCGGGAGAGGAATGCAAGGAGGCCTGCCGGGTGTGCGACGGGCAGGTCACCTTTGAGGAGAATACGGGCGGCGAGCGGATCGTTTCCTTCCGGGCCATCATCCATAAGGATGGCTGATCCCGCCGGATTTATACGACGCTTTTATCCCGGCGGCCGGCGCGGGGCATCGGGGCGCTGCGGCCAGGGAGGCTGCGGCGCTTCTTTTCAGTTTGACGAAAAAGGAGAATGAGGATGGTATACCCGGAGCTGGAGAAGGTCTTTCCGTTTTTTGGTGATCTTCCGGAGAGGAGCCGGAGGAGGCTGCTGCAAGGACTGCGGCCGCGTAGGGCGGAGGAAGGGGAGATTCTCAACCGGGAAGGCTGCTGCGGATCGATCCCTCTGGTGGAGGAGGGGGTTCTCCGCGTTTATCAGGTAGATGATACCGGCAGGGAGCTGACCCTTTTCCGCGCCCAGGCTGGGGATGCCTGTCTCCTGCCGTTGGCCTGCGGCTATCTGGACGGCGGCCTGCCTGTGGTGGTGCAGGCACAAGAAGCGTGCCGGCTGCTGTTGATTCCGGAGGAAATGTATGAAGCGGAGCTGAAGGACAATCCGGTGTGGAAGGATTTTGTCATTGGTTCGCTGTACCGGCGGCTGTCCCAGACCGTCCAGGTGCTGGAGCAGACGGCCTTTTCCGGCTTGGACAGACGATTGGCCAGGACCCTCTGGCGGTTGAGCGGCGGAGAAGAAGGCCGGATTGCCGTCACCCACGAGCAATTGGCGGCGGAACTGGGAACGGTGCGGGAAGTGGTTTCCCGGTTGTTGGGGGAGCTGCGCCGGCGCGGGATCCTGCAACAGGGGCGGGGGCAGCTTTTTATTCAGGATGCGGACAAGCTGAGACGGCTGGCGGAATTGTGACATAAGGCACAGACGGATAAAAGCAATGCAGGTAGAATGAAGCCAATTCCAACGGACAGGATGGTGTCAGGATGAAGATTTTGATTGTCGGAGGCGTGGCCGGCGGTGCCAGCGCGGCCACCCGCCTGCGCAGACTGGATGAAAGGGCGGAAATCATTCTTTTTGAGAAGGGGCCGTACGTGTCCTATGCCAATTGCGGCCTGCCCTATTATATCGGCGGGGTGATTGCTGAAAAGGAGAAGCTGCTGGTGACCAAACCGGAGCTTCTGCGCAGGCGGTTTTGCATCGATGTGCGCACCGAAAACGAGGTGACGGCCATCGACAGGGCGGCGAAAAAGGTGACGGTACGGGATCTCCGCACAAATCGTACCTACGAGGAGAGCTATGACAAGCTGCTGCTGTCCCCCGGCGCCGCGCCGAAGCGGCTGCCGGTGGAGGGAAACGACCTTGAGGGCGTTTTCACCCTGCGGACGGTTCCCGACACCCTTGCCATCGACGCGTATATCCGGGAGAAGAGGGTGAAACAGGCCGTTGTGGTGGGCGCGGGCTTCATCGGCGTAGAGATGGCGGAAAATTTGAAAAAACGCGGCCTGGATGTGACCATTGTGGAGTTCCTCGATCAGGCGGTGGGATCTCTGGACAGGGAAATGGCCGCTGTGCTGCATGGACATCTGCGGGAAAAGGGGATCTCCCTGCGGCTGCGCACAGCGGTGGAGGGATTGGAAAGAGCGAACCATGGCTTGAGAGTACGCCTGGCGGACGGCGGGGCGCTGGAAGCGGGGATGGTGCTGATCAGCGTCGGCGTGACGCCGGACAGTCGGCTGGCGGAGGAGGCGGGGTTGGCGCTGGGACCCGGCGGCAGCATCCGGGTGGAGGATACCTTTGCCACCAGCGATCCCTCCATCTATGCGGTGGGCGACGCCGTGTGCGTTCGCCACATCGTCAGCGGCGCGGAGACACTGCTGCCCCTGGCGGGGCCAGCCAATAAGCAGGGGAGGATTGCGGCGGAAAACATGTTGGGAAATCGGACGATTCATTGGAAGGGCGTCCAGGGCAGCGCGGTGCTGAAGGTATTCGACCTGACGGCGGCTTCCACCGGTCTGAATGAAAAGCAGCTTCGGCAGTTGTCCATTTCTTACCGAAAAACCTATGTCCATCCGGCCGATCATGCAACCTATTATCCCGGAGCCACTCAGTTGAGCATGAAGCTGCTGTTTGCGCCGGACGGCAGGCTGCTGGGGGCCCAGGCCATCGGCCGGGAGGGTGTGGACAAGCGAATCGATGTAATCGCCGCTGTTATGCGGATGGGCGGTACGGTTGCCGATCTGGAGGAGCTGGAGCTTGGCTATGCGCCGCCCTATTCCTCGGCGAAAGATCCCGTCAATATTCTGGGTTTTACCGCCGCCAACATCCTCAATGGGTCCATGCAGGTGGTTTATGCGGAGGAGTTGGAGGACCGGCTGCAGGATGCCCTGCTGCTGGACGTGCGCACCGCTGCGGAGGCGCGCGGCGGCGGTATAAGCGGGGCGATGCAGATCCCGGTGGATGAGCTGCGGGAGCGGATTGGGGAGCTGCCGGCGGGGCGGCCGGTCATCCTTTACTGCGCGGTGGGACTGCGAGGATATATCGCCCAGCGGATTCTGCTGCAGCAGGGGATAGAGGCCTATAACCTCAGCGGCGGATATAAAACCTACCAAATGGTTTTTACGGAAAAGGATCTGTCCGCCGTGCCGTCGCGGGTGGACTGCGCGGGACTGCCCTGCAAAGGATAGAAAAAAGATCAGACGACAAAAGAGGAGAACCGTTAGCGGTTCTCCTCTTTTGTCGTATCTCTGAAGCCGGACCACAGCCGGTTCATTCATTGTCCGATACCATTTCAGGCTGGTTGGGGAATCTCCCCAAGCAGGCGTTTGCGCAGAGTCAAACGCGGAGACACAGCCGCTTTCATGGCGGCAAGCTGTACTTAGGGAGTGTGTCTATCATCCATGAAGATACGCAGAGACTGCAAAAATGCGTTGGTGCGCCAGCACCGGGAGCTGCCTTGCAGCGACAGCATTTTTGTTTAGAAAACCCATCGGGTTTTCTACAGTATACCATGAAGATACGCAGAGACCGCAAAAATGCGTTGGTGCGCCAGCACCGGGAGCTGCCTCGCAGCGACAGCATTTTTGTATAGAAAACCCATCGGGTTTTCTACAGTATACCATGAAGATACGCAGAGACCGCAAAAATGCGTTGGTGCGCCAGCACCGGGAGCTGCCTCGCAGCGACAGCAT
>CAKTTT010000217.1 GCA_934615635.1 uncultured Eubacteriales bacterium
GTATATGGCCGAGGCTGCACACGCCGGACAAGCCGCTCAACGCCCTGTGCAACGGCTGGCTTCCCCATCAGATCCTCAGCAGCCGGATATTCGGCCGCACCGGATTTTATCAGTGCGGCGGCGCCTGGGGCTTCCGGGATCAGCTTCAGGACAGTCTGGCGGCCCTGTGGCTGGATCCCGCCGTCACCCGGCGGCAGATCCAGCGATGCGCGGCGGTGCAGTTTCAGGAGGGCGACGTGCTGCATTGGTGGCACAGGCTTCCCAAAAGTCTGCGGGGGGTACGCACCCGCTGCTCCGACGATCTGGTCTGGCTGCCCTATGTCACGGCGCTGTATGTGGAATTCACCGGGGATGGGGAGATTCTGGATCTGCCTGTGAGCTGGCTTACGGGCGAACCGCTGAGGAACGAGGAGCAGGAACGGTATTTTGAACCGGGCCGGACGCAGGAAAGGGCCCCGGTTTATCAGCACTGCCTGCGGGCGCTGGAGCGGGCCTGCACCCAAGGGGAGCACGGCCTTCCGCTGATGGGCTCCGGCGACTGGAACGACGGTATGAACAAGGTGGGCGCCCGGGGACGGGGAGAGAGCGTCTGGCTGGCGATGTTCCTCAGCATGGCGCTGGACGCCTTCGCGCCGCTGTGCAGCGGCCGGGGAGACCCGGATCAGGGCCGGCGGCTGCGGGAAAGAGCGGAGGACTACCGCCGGGCGGCGGAGACCTGTTTTGAAGGGGAACGGTATCTGCGGGCTTATCTGGACGACGGCACGCCTTTGGGAAGGAAGGGGGAGGAGGCCTGCGCCCTGGACGGGATTGTCCAGAGCTTCGCCGTCTTCTGCGGCCTGCCGGAGGAGCAAACCGCCGCCGCGCTGGAAACGGCGATGAAAACGCTGGTGGATCGGGAGCATGGGGTGGTGAAGCTGTTTGATCCCCCCTTCACCCGCACCGATCCCCGGGTGGGCTATATCACCGCCTACCCCGGCGGCGTGCGGGAAAACGGCGGGCAGTATACCCATGGGGCGGTGTGGCTCGCCATGGCGCTGCTGGAATCCGGCCGGGTGGAGGAGGGGGTCCAGGTGCTGGAGCTGCTCAACCCCGCGGCCAAGTACACCGGGCCCCTCGGGAATCTTTACGGCGGGGAACCCTATGCCCTGGCCGGGGACGTGTACGCCCATCCCGCCTGCACTGGCCGGGTGGGATGGAGCCAGTACACCGGCTCGGCGGGGTGGTTCTACACGGCGGTGATGGGGAGTCTGCTGGGGCTGCGGCCCCGTGGCGACCGGTTGCTGCTGCGGCCCCGGCTGCCCGACGGCTGGCCCGGTTGGGAGCTGGAAATACGGCTGCAGGACACCGCCTTGTCCATCGCGGTGGGCCGGGGCGGCCGGGGACTGCTGGTGGACGGGGAGCCGGCGGAATCGGTGCCGCTGGATGGACGGCCCCACCGGGTGGAGCTGGATGTGGAGGCGGTCTGACCCGACGGATGCAAACTTCACTCTTCCCATGACTGGAAAATTCTGCTATACTGACAAGAGAGAATATCGGACGTTGCGGAACGCATCCAATAGGATTTGGATGCGTTCCGCTTGACACGGACGGTTATGGAATTTCCTAATAAGGGGGCGGCCGCGTTTCGCGTGATCGCCGCCCGACAAAGGAGGATTTGTCCTTGCAACCTGAAAGCTTTGCCCCCGCTCCGGGGATCCGCTGCCTCTGTCTGCGGGACGGCCGCTTCAAGACGGCTCGGGTGACGGCGGCGCTGCTGCTGCCTTTGCGGGAGGAGACGGCGGCGGGATACGCTATTCTGCCCTTTTTGCTGCGCCGCGGCTGCGCGGCCTATCCGGATTTTACCGCCCTGAACCGCCGGCTCAACCGGCTGTACGGCGCCCGGGTCACGGCGGATGTCCGGCGGGTGGGGGAGGCCCAGGCGCTGGTCCTCAGCCTGTCCTGCATCGATGACCGCTATGCGCTGGAAGGGGAGAAGGTGGCGGAGGAATGCGCCCGCCTGCTTTCCTCCATGCTGTTTGAGCCGGCGCTGGAAAACGGCCGGTTTCGGGCGGCGGATGTGGAGCGGGAAAAACGCTGCCTCAAGGAGCTGATCGAGGCGGAAATCGATGAAAAACGCTGGTATGCCCGGCATCGGGCGGAGCAGGAGATGTGCGCGGGCGAGCCCTACGCCGTCAACCGCTACGGGACGGTGGAGCAGGTGGAGCGGCTGACGGCGGAGAGCGTCACCGCTTGTTGGCGGCGGGCGCTGGCTGAGGCCGTGGTGCAGGTGACGGTACAGGGCGGCGGCGACGGCCGTCCGGTGGCCGAGGCCATCGGCAGCCGTTTCGCCAGCCTGCCGGAACGCTGCCCGGCGCACCTGGAGGTCCGCCACGTTCCCGCCAAGCGGCAGCCGGCGGAGAGAGAGGAGATCATGCCGGTCAACCAGTCCAAGCTGGTGCTGGGCTTCCGGGCGGAAGCGGTGGAGCCGGAGGGGGACGTGGCCGCCATGCGGCTTTTCAACGCCCTGTGGGGCGGGACGCCCCATTCGCTGCTGTTCCGCCACGTGCGGGAGCGGCTGAGTCTGTGCTATTACTGCGCCGCCTCCTACGACCGGCTCAAGGGTGTGGTACTGGTGGACAGCGGCGTCCAGGCGGATAAGGCGGAGGAGGCCCGGCGGGAGATTTTGCGCCAACTGGAGGCAGTGCGGCAGGGGAACTTCACCGACGAGGATCTGGAGGCCGCCCGACGCAGCCTGACGAATCAGATCGACAGCGTGGGAGATCTGCAGTCCACCCTGGACAATTGGTATATGGGACAGGCGGCGCTGCCTGGGCTCACCGCCCCGGAGGAAGCCGCGGCGGCCGTAGCGGCCGTGACCCGGGAGCGGGTGTGCGCGGCGGCCGCGGGCGTCCGGCTGGATGCGGTGTACCTGCTGAAGGCGGAGGATGGAGAAGAGGAGGCGGGGGAGAATGGATAAGCCGGTTATACAGGAATATCAGGATCAAAGGACGGGAGAACGCTGCGTGCGCATCGACCATCCCTCCGGGCTGCCGATTTTTGTCTGCCCCAAGCCGGGCTATCAATCCGCCTACGCGGTTTTCGCGGTGAAATACGGCTCGGTGGACACGGCGTTTGTGGAAAATGGCCGAGAGGTGGAGGTACCCGCAGGCATCGCCCATTATCTGGAGCACAAGCTGTTCGAGAACGAGGACTGCGATGCTTTCCAGCGGTACGCCCGCACCGGCGCCTCCGCCAACGCTTACACCAGCTTTGAACGCACCGCCTATCTCTTCAGTTGTACGGAGCGGTTGGAGGAATCCCTGGAAATTCTGCTGGATTTTGTGCAGCGGCCGTATTTTACCGAGGAAACGGTGAAAA
>CAKTTT010000218.1 GCA_934615635.1 uncultured Eubacteriales bacterium
GTACAAGGGAGTCCTGTCGGCGGCTCCCGGCGCTCCGGCTATTCCCTCTACTTCGCGGGCCTTGTGACGGGACGATACGAGTCCTCTCCCTTGGCCGTTACCGCTCTACGCTATACACATTTCTTCTGGTCTTGTTGTGTATCCTGTCTATTTCCTCGCTTTTTTTCAACTGGATACACTGCGTATACCCCTCAAAACCCTACTACAGTTTACGTCCAACACCAGCACGTTGCAGCCGTCCAGGATCATCTTCATAAACAGCAGCTTGGCCTTCTGCCCTCCCGATAGGCCTGAGATGGGGTGCGCCATCTCCTCCGGGGTATACTTCACGCTGCCCAGGAAGGTGCGGGCCCGGGTGACGGATTCCCCGTCCCTCATCGGGGCCAGAAATTCCACCGGCGTTAGCGCCTCCTCCAGCAGCTCCTCATAATTCTGCGGCATATAGGCCGCTTTCAGATCCGGCCTGGCCAGCAGCTCCTGGGCGATTCGGCGGAGCAGCGTGGTCTTGCCCGTGCCGTTTCGGCCGATGATCACCACCTTTTCCGGCCCCGTTATCCGCAGACGGATATCCCGCGACAACAGCCGTCCTCCGGCCTCCAGCCGATCCAGCCGGAGATCCAGCACCGTTTTACCCGGTGGCAGGGAGATGCTCTCGTCAAAATCCGCCAAAATGGCCTCTTCCACATCCGGCGGCAGCGTCCCGTCCTCCCGCTCCCTTTCAAGCCGGCGGCCCATGGATTTCACCGCCTTCATTTTCTTTTTGAGCAGCCGGGCGCCTCCCGGGTCCTGCCGGCTGATCACCCGCTGCTCGTGTTCCACCCGCTGAAAGATCTGGCGGTACTTCTCCATCTGCTTCCGATGCTCGCTGGCCTCTTTCCGGGCCATCTGCTCCTGCCGCGCCAAGCCGTTGAGCCGTTCCTCGATATACTGCGGATAGGGTATCCGGGCAATCGTGGCCCGCGGGAGCGTTTTTCTGCGCACCAGCTCCAGGTGAAGAACACCGTTGGCGGCTTTCTCGATCAGCGTCTCGTCATGAGAGACGAATAAAACCGGCGCCTCGCTGGAGAGGATAAAGTTCTCCAGCCACTCCAATGTCTCCACATCGATATCGTTGGAGGGCTCATCCAGCAGCAACGCATCCGGCTGTTCCATGAGCAGACAGGCTAATTGCAGCTTAATCCGCTCTCCGCCGGACAGGGATTCCACCGGACGGTCCGCATACAGCAGCTCCTCCGGCAGCCCCACTTCATGGGCGGCGTCCGCCACCTCTCGGGGGGAGAGATCCAGAAATCCTGGCTGATCGGCGCAGAATTCGTAAATGGTCCGCCGCTTCTGCTCCGGCGTCAGCTCCTGGGACAGGTAACCCAGCCGCAGGCCGGCCTTGTGAATCTCTCCCGTGTACTCCGCGTAGTCCTCCGTCAGCCGCTCATCAAAAATCAGCTTGAGCAATGTGGATTTACCGTTCCCCTCCTCCCCGATCACGGCGATTTTATCTCCCGCATTCAGGGTAAAGGACAGCCCTCGGATCAGCTCCCGCAAATCCTTCTTATGGGTTATCGTCAGGTTCTTGATTTGTAACATCGACATGCCTCCTCGGCCGGAAGAGAGGATTCTCCCAGCGGCGGCTGGGCCGCCGCTTTTTTCCGGCCTCTCCATCAATTTTTCCTTATAAAGGTGCGGATGCTCTTCATCCTGCACACAGGCTTCTCGCGCCGTCCTCCCTATCCATCCTCCGCCCCACCTCTCCAAATTTGCAAGACCTTTTTGGATGCAAAAAAATCTGCTTCCAGCACGGCTGAAAGCAGACGCATACACGGAAAGAGCCTCCCGACAGTTCCCAGCCGGATAAGGACCGCGCATATAATCTATTTCAGCCGCAGAAACAAAAGCCCCGCCGGAGCTTTTCTCATTCCTGTTCAGCGTGAAAGATAGATTACTTGCGCATCTTTCCACCCTTTTCTCTTATTTTATTTCGACTATGCCCCCGCCTCTCCCGGAGGAGAAAAGCGAAGACGCAGCCGCCCTCTTAGGTCCGGTTCATATCGTCCAAATCCGACATCCTACCTTTGGGGGCTGTGTCTAGTATATCATGAAGATACGCAGAGACTGCAAAAATGCGTTGGTGCGCCAGCACCGGGAGCTGCCTCGCAGCGACAGCATTTTTTAGAAAACCCACCGGGTTTTCTATAGTATACCACATTTTTTTCTCTTTACAAGGGGGGGCCGTTCATTTCCATCGGGCTTGTCATATACATCCGTATAAACTATAATGAGAACTATGAAAGTCACCGGCCCGGAGACTTTCGGCGAAAGGGGGAATCCCATATGAGAAAAAGAATCGTCCTGTCCGCCGCTTTGCTGCTGATTCTGAGCGGTTGTATACTGGCCGCCTGCTTTTATACCGGCGTTCTGCTATTCAACAATCCATCGAAAAAAGACTATCCCGTGCGCGGGGTGGATGTTTCCTCCTATCAGGGAGAAATCGACTGGCCGCTGTTAGCGGAGCAAGACATTCAGTTCGCCTTTATCAAAGCCACGGAGGGCAGCTCCTTGGTCGACCCCTGCTTCGAAAGCAACTATGCCGGCGCCGCCCAAACCGCTCTGCGCATTGGGGCCTATCATTTTTTCAGCTATGACAGCAGCGGAGAGGCCCAAGCGGACCTTTTCACCGCTACAGTGCCGCCGCTGAAAAACATGCTTCCGCCGGTGATCGATGTGGAATTTTACGGCGATAAGGAAACGCATCCCCCTGATCGGGCGGAGGTTATGGAGAATCTCACCGTCATGATCCGGCGGCTGGAGGAGCACTACGGCATGACGCCTATTCTGTACGCCACGGAAAAATCCTACCGTCTGTATCTGGCTGACGCCTTTGAGGAGTGCGATATCTGGATCCGCGACGTCGTCAGCCGGCCCGTTTTATCAGACGGCAGGGAATGGACCTTCTGGCAATATGCCAATCGCGGACGGCTCAAAGGCTACGCTGGACGGGAGCCGTATATTGATCTCAACGTCTGGCAGGGCGATGCGGAGGAATTCGCCGCCTATCCGTCTTCAAAAGGACACGCTCCCCTTGTCTGACACCCCTCTCTCCTTCTCCTGGATGCTGTCACCACTTTTCCGCCGGCGCATAGACTGTTATTGATCCCGGAGAAAGGAGGATTTTCACCATGTGTTTCGGTAATGCGTTCGGCGGCAACTGCACTTGGATCCTGTTCATCATTGTGCTGATCCTGCTGTGCAACGACAATGGCTGCGGCAACAACAATGCCGGCTGCGGCTGCGGCTGTGGCTGCTAATCCCTTTCATATGGGCCGGGGGTATCCTCAACAGGATATCCCCGGTTTCCCTATTC